>NZ_FNYM01000037.1:0-1289 GCF_900108985.1 Achromobacter sp. NFACC18-2
TGACCCGTCCTGCCATAGGTTGACACCTACGGCACGGTATCCGTAGCAGGCTACGGACTGAACACCCGATGAACTTCATCGGGTGTTTTGCATTGTAGGGACAGGTGCGGTCGCTCGGTGTTGTAGATATCGACGGACTGCTTGACCATGAGCCGGGCTTGGGCCAGATCAGCGGGCCTGTGGAGCAACAACTCTCCCTTCAGGATGCCGTTGACCCGTTCTGCCAAGGCATTCTGGTAGCAGTCGTAGCCGTCAGTCATTGAGCAACGGATGCCGTGCCGCGCGTGCAGGCGCTGGTAGTACGTTGAGCAATACTGGATTCCTCGATCCGAGTGGTGCACCAGCGATTGGCTCGAGCGCCGCGAGCGCAGCGCCATCTCCAGTGCGCGGCGCACCCCCTCGGTTTGCAGATTCTCTGCCACGTGGTACCCCACGATCTTGCGCGAGTAGGCGTCAGTCACCAAGCTCAAGTAGGTGCACCGCTGGGCGGTCGGCAGGTAGGTGATGTCGGCTACCCAGACCTGCTCGGGGCCCGTCGGCACCACTTGGCCTTCGCCTGCCTTGAGCAGGTTCGGGTGGCGTCGGAAGCGGTGATGGCTATCTGTGGTCTTGTGATACGCCCGGCGCGGCCGCACCAGCATCCGGGCGCTGCGCAGGATGTCGAACAGCGCATCGCGCCCGGCCTTGATCCCCGCCTCGCGTAGCGGCTGGCCCAGCACGTGATGCAGCTTGCGCGTACCCAACTTCGGTTGACGTACCCGCAGCGCGGTGACCATTGATACCACTTGGCATGCCTGCTGCTGGCGCTCGCGCTCTTTATGCCTGCTCTTGTAATACGCCTGGCGGCTATGGCCCATGTAACGGCAAGCCCTTGCCACGCTCAGCCCTTGGACGAGCTTTTGCGTGAGGACTTGCCCAAAGGCTTTTTTACGACGCGTACCCCGTAATCCTTCTCCAACACATTGACCACGGCCTCAAACAACTGCGCCTTCTCGCGGGCTTCCTTGAGCTGAATCTCCAGTTCCTTGATCCGCTGCTCGGGGGTAAGCACTTTGCCTTGACGATCCATGTCCACTCCTCTGACCGTCGGCAGGCTCCAGCCGCTTAGTCCCGGCCGACCATGCTTGCGCAGCCACACCAGCACCGTCGACCGACCTTGGATTCCATAGCGGCGCTGAGCCTCTTTGTACGTCAGCTCGCCTTTTTCCACCTGCTCGACAACGGACAGTTTAAAAGCCAGGCTGTAGTCCCGCTGGGTGCGCTTGATCCTTGATTCCAATTGACTCTCC
>NZ_FNYM01000031.1:0-23945 GCF_900108985.1 Achromobacter sp. NFACC18-2
TGGCCCCGATCGCCATGGAAGAAGGTCTGCGTTTCGCCATCCGTGAAGGCGGTCGTACCGTCGGCGCCGGCGTCGTCGCCAAGATCCTGAAGTAAGCAATACCCGGATGGGTAGGGTGGGCATTCATGCCCCTCTATCCATCTTTGCTGTAAAAGTAGTACTATGTATGGTTCCGCAAGCCAACGCAGGCGGAACAAAGTGCAAAGCAATGCCAAAGCGCAAGTCGATGTAAGAGCCTAGCAGTTGTGCTAGCGACTGTGCAGCAAGGTGTAGTGTTGAAGTGTTTAGGGGCATAGCTCAATTGGCAGAGCGTCGGTCTCCAAAACCGAAGGTTGTAGGTTCGATTCCTACTGCCCCTGCCACCGCCAGGATAAACCCGCGGGAGATCATCGCGAGTTACGCATTCACGGCGGCTCGCGTCGCAATATGTCTAATACCAGCGTAGAAACCGTAACCAGTACCGCCGACCGGGTCAAGCTCGGACTGGCGGTTCTCGTCGTTATTGCTGGCATCGTCGGGTTTTCCGTGCTCAGCGCACAGCCGATGGCCGCCCGTATCGGTGTGTTCGTCGGTGGCCTCGTGATCGCAGCCGCGATCGCCTGGTTCAGCGAACCCGGCCGCCGCACCCTTAGCTTTGCCAGCGAGTCCTACAACGAAGTCAAGCGTGTCGCGTGGCCCACCCGCAAGGAAACGACCCAGATGACGGGTATCGTTTTTGCATTCGTGGCGGTCATGGGCATTTTCATGTGGGTGCTCGACAAGGGCATCGAATGGATTCTCTACGGCCTGTTGTTGGGCTGGAAATAAGGACGGCGAATGAGTAAGCGTTGGTATGTCGTCCATGTGTACTCCGGCATGGAAAAAAGCGTCCACAAGGCCCTGAACGAGCGCATCGAGCGCGCGGGCCTGCAGACGTCTTTTGGTCGCATCCTTGTGCCCTCCGAGGAAGTCGTCGAGGTCAAGGGTGGTCAGAAATCGATCACCGAGCGCCGCATTTTCCCCGGTTATGTCCTGGTTGAAATGGACCTGACCGACGAAACGTGGCACCTGGTCAAGAACACCAACCGCGTCACCGGCTTTTTGGGTGGCTCGGGCAACCGTCCGACCCCGATTTCCGAAAAGGAAGTCGAGAAGATCCTCTCCCAGATGGAAGAGGGTGTCGAGAAACCCCGCCCCAAGATCCTGTTCGAAGTGGGCGAGATGGTTCGGGTCAAGGAAGGTCCGTTTGCGGACTTCAACGGCAACGTCGAAGAAGTCAACTACGAAAAGAGCAAGGTGCGTGTGTCCGTCACCATTTTTGGTCGCGCCACGCCCGTCGAGCTCGATTTCAGCCAGGTCGAAAAGACCTGAATTTAACCCCCGGGGAGCCCTGTCCGCATTGGCCAGGGCGATATCACCCGCAAGGAGCAAAGCATGGCGAAGAAGATCGTCGGCTTTATCAAGCTGCAAGTACCGGCTGGTAAGGCTAACCCCTCCCCCCCGATTGGCCCGGCCCTGGGTCAGCGCGGCCTGAACATCATGGAATTCTGCAAGGCGTTCAACGCCAAGACCCAAGGCATGGAGCCTGGTCTGCCGATTCCGGTGGTGATCACTGCCTTCGCGGACAAGAGCTTCACCTTCATCATGAAGACCCCGCCCGCGACGGTCCTCATCAAGAAGGCCGCTGGCGTGCAAAAGGGTTCGGCCAAGCCGCATACCGACAAGGTCGGCACGCTGACCCGCGCTCAAGCTGAAGAAATCGCCAAGGCCAAGGGTCCCGACCTGACCGCCGCCGATCTGGAAGCTGCAGTGCGCACGATCGCTGGTAGCGCCCGCAGCATGGGCATCACGGTTGAGGGGATCTAATCATGGCTAAGTTGTCCAAGCGCGCCGCCGCTATTGCGCAAAAGATCGACCGCACCAAGCTGTACCCGGTCGCTGAAGCCCTGACCCTGGTCAAGGAAACCGCCGTCGCCAAGTTCAATGAATCCATTGACGTGGCCGTGCAACTCGGCATCGACCCGAAGAAGTCGGACCAACTGGTTCGCGGTTCGGTCGTGCTGCCCGCCGGCACCGGCAAGTCGGTCCGCGTGGCCGTGTTCGCCCAAGGCGACAAGGCTGAAGCCGCCAAGGCCGCCGGCGCCGACATCGTCGGTCTGGACGATCTGGCCGACAGCATCAAGGCCGGTCAGATGGACTTTGACGTCGTCATCGCCTCGCCCGACACGATGCGTGTCGTCGGCGCCCTGGGTCAGATCCTGGGCCCGCGCGGCCTGATGCCGAACCCCAAGGTCGGCACCGTGACGCCCGACGTCGCCACCGCCGTCAAGAACGCCAAGGCCGGTCAGGTTCAGTACCGTACCGACAAGGCCGGCATCATCCACGCAACGATCGGCCGTGCGTCGTTCGGCGTGGAACAGCTGCAAACCAACCTGGCCGCGCTGGTCGACGCCCTGCAAAAGGCTCGTCCCGCCGCCGCCAAGGGCATCTACCTGCGCAAGCTCGCCGTTTCGTCCACGATGGGCGGCGGTGCGCGCGTGGAAATTGCCTCGCTGTCGGCTTCCAACTAAGCCAACAGCAGTAAACGTACTTTGGGCTGCATCCGGAAACCTCCGGATGTTGCTGTCAAAGACCGCTGGAGCAGGGCAGTGGAAGGGATCTACCTTCCGCAAGGAAAGCAGCATCGCCGCTGCCCCGCTTAATCCCGGAGCTCACCTAGTCCGGATCCAGCGTAGACGGCGTCCCCAGGAAGATTTCTTTACCCGAAGAACTCGTCCAGGCGCCGCATTCGGTTGACGCGCAAGGCTCCGGCCCCAGGCGTCTTTTGATGGAGTGTTCAAACCGTGAGTCTCAATCGTCAAGAGAAAGCGGTGGTAATCGAGGAAGTCTCGGCGGAAGTCGCCAAGGCCCAATCGATTGTTATCGCTGAGTACCGTGGTCTGGACGTCGCCTCTGTCACCGTACTGCGCAAAACTGCGCGTGAATCGGGCGTGTATCTGCGTGTTCTGAAGAACTCGCTGGCCCGTCGTGCTGTTGCCGGCACGGCTTTCGAGCCGTTGGCTGAGCAACTGACCGGTCCGCTGATCTATGGCATCAGCACTGATCCGGTTTCGGCGGCCAAGGTCATCGCTGGCTTCGCGAAAAGCAACGACAAGCTGGTCATCAAGGCGGGCGCTCTGCCCAACAACTTGCTGAACCAAGAAGGTGTGAAGGCTCTGGCCACCATGCCCTCGCGCGAAGAGTTGCTGTCGAAGCTGCTTGGCACCATGCAAGCCCCCATCGCGCAATTCGTGCGTACGCTCAACGAAGTTCCGACCAAGTTCGCCCGTGGCCTCGCTGCCGTGCGCGACCAGAAGGCAGCGGCCTGATCGCCCTGCTGTCCGGAATTCGCTGAACGACGAAGCGACACCCAAACCCTGGCATTACCAAAATATTTGGAGTTCTGAAAAATGGCACTTAACAAAGCTGAAATCCTTGACGCCATCGCTGGCATGACCGTGCTCGAGCTGTCCGAGCTGATCAAGGAAATGGAAGAGAAGTTCGGCGTGTCGGCTGCTGCCGCTGCCGTCGCTGTCGCTGCTCCCGCCGCTGGTGGCGCTGCCGCCGCTGCTGAAGAGCAAACCGAGTTCACCGTCGTCCTGCAAGAAGCCGGCGCGAACAAGGTCAGCGTCATCAAGGCCGTGCGCGAGCTGACCGGTCTGGGTCTGAAGGAAGCCAAGGACCTGGTCGACGGCGCTCCGAAGCCCGTCAAGGAAGCTGTGGCCAAGGCTGACGCCGAAGCCGCCAAGAAGAAGCTGGAAGAAGCTGGCGCCAAGGTCGAAGTCAAGTAAGACCTGCGTCAACTGCCCGGGGACAGCACAGTTTGCAGTCCCCGGGCTTTTGCGTTTCCAGGAAACCCCTACTGGGGGCATGCCCATTCAGAGGGGTTTCCTGGAGTCGTATCACCTGGGGCCGTGGTTGACGGCCCATGCAACCTCGAGTCGGAGTGCTCATGCCTTACTCGTACACCGAAAAAAAGCGCATCCGCAAAAGCTTCGCCAAGCGTGAAGACGTTCAAAACGTTCCCTTCCTTTTGGCGACTCAGCTTCAATCCTACCTAACTTTCCTGCAGGCGGATACCGCCCCGTCCGAACGCGTAGCCGACGGTTTGCAGGCGGCGTTCTCGTCGATTTTCCCGATCGTTAGTCACAACGGTATGGCGCGCTTGGAGTTCGTGAGCTACGTGCTCGGCGAACCGGTGTTCGATGTCAAGGAATGTCAGCAACGTGGCCTGACCTATGCCTCGCCCCTGCGAGCCAAGGTCCGCCTGGTGCTGCTTGACCGCGAAGTCAGCAAGCCCACCGTGAAGGAAGTGAAGGAACAGGAAGTCTACATGGGCGAAATTCCGCTCATGACGGGCACGGGTTCCTTCGTCATCAACGGCACCGAACGTGTCATCGTGTCGCAGCTGCACCGTTCGCCCGGCGTGTTCTTTGAACATGACCGCGGCAAAACGCACAGCTCCGGCAAGCTCCTGTTCTCGGCCCGCGTGATTCCTTACCGCGGCTCGTGGCTGGACTTCGAATTCGACCCGAAGGACGTCCTGTTCTTCCGCGTCGACCGCCGTCGCAAGATGCCTGTCACGATCCTGTGCAAGGCCATCGGCATGACGCCGGAATCCATCCTGGCCAACTTCTTCGACTTCGACAACTTCGAACTGAAGAGCGAAGGCGCGATGATGGAATTCGTGCCTGAGCGCTGGAAGGGCGAAATGGCCCGCTTCGATATCGCCGACCGTTCGGGCAAGGTGATCGTCGAAAAAGACAAGCGCATCAACGCCAAGCATCTGCGCGACCTGGCTGCCGGCGGCATCCAGCGCATCTCCGTGCCGGAAGACTTCCTGTACGGCCGCGTGCTGGCCAAGAACATCGTTGACGAAGACACCGGCGAAGTCATCGCCAACGCCAACGACGAGATCACGGAAAGCGTGCTCGGCGCCCTGCGCGCCGCGAACGTGCACGAATTCCAGGCGCTGTACACCAACGACCTGGATCGCGGCCCGTACATTTCGCAAACGCTGCGCACCGACGAAACCGCCGACCAGATGGCCGCGCGCGTCGCCATCTATCGCATGATGCGTCCTGGCGAACCGCCCACCGAAGAAGCGGTGGAAGCGCTGTTCCAGCGCCTGTTCTACAGCGAAGAAACGTACGACCTGTCGCGCGTTGGCCGCATGAAGGTCAACAGCCGCCTGGGCCGTGGTGAGGACATCACCGGCCCGATGACGCTCACCAACGAAGACATCCTTGAAACCATCAAGGTGCTGGTCGAGCTGCGTAACGGCCGTGGCCAGATCGATGACATCGATCACTTGGGCAACCGCCGCGTGCGTTGCGTGGGCGAACTGGCCGAAAACCAGTTCCGCGCCGGTCTCGTGCGTGTCGAGCGCGCCGTCAAGGAACGTCTGGGGCAGGCCGAGACGGAAAACCTGATGCCGCACGACCTGATCAACTCCAAGCCGATCTCGGCCGCCATCAAGGAGTTCTTCGGTTCGAGCCAGCTGTCGCAGTTCATGGACCAAACCAACCCGCTGTCGGAAATCACGCACAAGCGTCGTGTTTCCGCACTGGGCCCGGGCGGTCTGACCCGCGAGCGCGCCGGCTTCGAAGTCCGCGACGTGCACCCGACCCACTATGGCCGCGTCTGCCCGATCGAAACGCCGGAAGGCCCGAACATCGGCCTGATCAACTCCATGGCGCTGTACGCTCGTCTGAACGAGTACGGCTTCCTGGAAACGCCGTATCGCAAGATTATCGATGGCCGCGTCAGCGAGCAGATCGATTACTTGTCGGCCATCGAAGAAAGCCACTACGTCATCGCGCAGGCTAACGCCGCGCTGGACGAAGAAGGCCGTTTCGTCGACGACCTGGTGGCCTGCCGTGAAGCGGGCGAAACGATGCTGACCGCGCCGGCCAACGTGCACTACATGGACGTTGCCCCGTCGCAGATCGTGTCGGTGGCTGCCTCGCTGATTCCGTTCCTGGAGCACGACGACGCGAACCGCGCACTGATGGGCGCCAACATGCAACGTCAGGCCGTGCCTTGCCTGCGTCCGGAAAAGCCGGTCGTGGGTACGGGTATCGAACGCACCGTGGCCGTTGACTCGGGCACCACCGTGCAGGCGCTGCGTGGCGGCCTGGTCGACCACGTCGACGCCGAGCGCGTCGTGATTCGCGTGAACGACGAAGAAAACGTCGCCGGCGAAGTGGGCGTCGACATCTACAACCTGATCAAGTACACCCGTTCCAACCAGAACACGAACATCAACCAGCGTCCGATCGTCAAGCGTGGCGACCGCGTCGCCAAGGGCGACGTGCTGGCTGACGGCGCATCGACCGACCTGGGCGAACTCGCCCTGGGTCAGAACATGCTGATCGCGTTCATGCCCTGGAACGGCTACAACTTCGAAGACTCGATCCTGATCTCCGAAAAGGTCGTGGCCGATGACCGCTACACCTCGGTCCACATCGAGGAACTGACGGTTGTCGCCCGTGACACGAAGCTCGGTCCGGAAGAAATCACCCGCGACATCAGCAACCTGGCTGAAACGCAGTTGAACCGCCTGGACGATTCCGGCATCACCTACATCGGCGCCGAAGTCAGCGCCGACGACGTGCTGGTCGGCAAGGTCACGCCCAAGGGCGAGACCCAGCTGACGCCGGAAGAAAAGCTGCTGCGCGCCATCTTCGGTGAAAAGGCGTCCGACGTTAAGGACACCTCGCTGCGCGTGCCCTCGGGCATGACCGGCACCGTGATCGACGTGCAGGTGTTCACGCGTGAAGGCATCGTGCGCGACAAGCGCGCCCAGTCCATCATCGACGATGAACTGCGCCGCTATCGCCAAGACCTGAACGACCAGCTGCGCATCGTTGAAAACGACCAGTTCGATCGTATCGAGAAGATGCTGATCAACAAGACCGTCAACGGCGGCCCGCGCAAGCTGGCCAAGGGCGCGACGATCACCAAGGCCTACCTGGCCGACCTGGATCGCTGGCAGTGGTTCGACATCCGCCTGGCCGATGAGCCGCACGCCGTCGTGCTGGAGCAGGCCAAGGAATCGCTCGAGCAGAAGCGTCACCAGTTCGACCTGGCCTTCGAAGAGAAGCGCAAGAAGCTGACGCAGGGCGACGAGCTGCCCCCGGGCGTGCTGAAGATGATCAAGGTCTACCTGGCCGTGAAGCGTCGTCTGCAGCCTGGCGACAAGATGGCGGGCCGTCACGGCAACAAGGGCGTGGTCTCGCGCATCACGCCGGTGGAAGACATGCCGCACATGGCTGATGGCACGCCGGCCGACATCGTTCTGAACCCGCTGGGCGTGCCCTCGCGGATGAACGTCGGCCAGGTGCTGGAAGTTCACTTGGGCTGGGCTGCCAAGGGCGTCGGCCATCGCATCGCCGACATGCTGCGCGACGAGCGCACGGCGCAGGTCAAGAACGTCCGCGCGTATCTGGACAAGGTCTACAACACGACCGGCTCCGGCGCACGCATCGACGAGCTGACCGACGACGAAGTCATGGAAATGGCCCAGAACCTCAAGAACGGCGTGCCGTTCGCGACGCCCGTCTTCGACGGTGCGACCGAAGAGGAAATCACCAAGATGCTGGAACTGGCCTATCCGGACGACGTCGCCGAGCGCATGGCGCTCACGCCTTCGCGTACGCAGGCATGGCTGTTCGACGGCCGCACGGGCGAGCAATTCGAGCGCCCCGTGACCGTCGGCTACATGCACTACCTGAAGCTGCACCACTTGGTCGACGACAAGATGCACGCTCGTTCCACTGGCCCGTACTCGCTCGTGACCCAGCAGCCGCTGGGCGGCAAGGCGCAGTTCGGCGGCCAGCGTTTCGGGGAAATGGAAGTGTGGGCGCTGGAAGCATACGGCGCCGCCTACACCCTGCAGGAAATGCTGACGGTGAAGTCGGACGACATCAACGGTCGTACCAAGGTTTACGAGAACATCGTCAAGGGCGACCACGTGATCGATGCCGGCATGCCGGAATCGTTCAACGTTCTGGTCAAGGAAATCCGCTCGTTGGCCCTGGACATGGATTTGGAGCGTAACTAATGAAAGCGCTACTCGACCTCTTTAAGCAAGTCTCGCAAGACGAGCAGTTCGATGCCATCAAGATCGGCATCGCCTCGCCCGAGAAGATCCGTTCGTGGTCCTACGGCGAAGTCCGCAAGCCCGAGACCATCAACTACCGCACGTTCAAGCCCGAGCGCGACGGCCTGTTCTGCTCCAAGATCTTTGGCCCGATCAAAGACTACGAGTGCCTGTGCGGCAAGTACAAGCGCCTGAAGCACCGTGGCGTGATCTGCGAAAAGTGCGGCGTGGAAGTCACCGTCGCCAAGGTTCGCCGTGAACGCATGGGCCACATCGAGCTGGCCAGCCCCGTCGCGCACATCTGGTTCCTGAAGAGCCTGCCGTCGCGTCTGGGCATGGTGCTCGACATGACCCTGCGCGACATCGAACGCGTTCTGTACTTCGAAGCCTGGTGCGTGATCGAGCCCGGCATGACGCCGCTCAAGCGCGGCCAGATCATGTCGGATGACGATTTCCTCGCCAAGACCGAAGAGTACGGCGACGACTTCCGTGCCCTGATGGGTGCGGAGGCCGTGCGCGAACTGCTGCGCACCATCGACATCGATCGCGAAGTGGAAACGCTGCGCGGCGAGCTGAAGGCCACCAGCTCGGAAGCCAAGATCAAGAAGATCTCCAAGCGCCTGAAGGTGCTGGAAGGCTTCCAGAAGTCCGGCATCAAGGCCGAGTGGATGGTCATGGAAGTGCTGCCCGTGCTGCCGCCGGACCTGCGTCCGCTGGTGCCGCTGGACGGCGGCCGCTTCGCGACCTCCGACCTGAACGACCTGTACCGCCGCGTCATCAACCGCAACAACCGCCTGAAGCGCCTGCTGGAGCTCAAGGCGCCTGAAATCATCCTGCGCAACGAAAAGCGCATGCTGCAGGAAGCTGTCGACTCGCTGCTGGACAACGGCCGCCGTGGCAAGGCCATGACGGGCGCCAACAAGCGCCAGCTCAAGTCGCTGGCCGACATGATCAAGGGCAAGAGCGGTCGTTTCCGTCAGAACCTGCTGGGCAAGCGCGTCGACTACTCGGGCCGTTCGGTCATCGTGGTGGGCCCGCAGCTCAAGCTGCATCAGTGCGGCCTGCCCAAGCTGATGGCCCTGGAACTGTTCAAGCCGTTCATCTTCAATCGTCTGGAGATGATGGGCCTGGCCACGACCATCAAGGCTGCCAAGAAGCTGGTCGAAAGCCAGGAACCGGTGGTCTGGGACATCCTGGAAGAAGTCATCCGCGAACACCCGGTCATGCTGAACCGTGCGCCCACGCTGCACCGTCTGGGCATCCAGGCGTTCGAGCCGGTGCTGATCGAAGGCAAGGCCATCCAGCTGCACCCGCTGGTTTGCGCGGCGTTCAACGCCGACTTCGACGGTGACCAGATGGCTGTTCACGTGCCGCTGTCGCTGGAAGCCCAGCTCGAAGCGCGCACGCTGATGCTGGCGTCGAACAACGTGCTGTTCCCGGCCAACGGCGAACCGTCGATCGTGCCGTCGCAGGACATCGTGCTGGGTCTGTACTACACGACCCGCGAGCGCATCAACGGCCGTGGCGAAGGCATCTTCTTCACGGACGTCGCCGAAGTCCAGCGCGCCTATGACAACGGCGAAGTCGAGCTGCAAAGCCGCGTCACCGTGCGCCTGAAGGAACACGAGCGCGACGAGAATGGCGAATGGCAGCCGGTCATCCGCCGTCACGAGACGACGGTCGGCCGTGCGCTGCTGTCCGAGATCCTGCCCAAGGGCCTGCCCTTCACCGTCCTGAACAAGGCGCTGAAGAAGAAGGAAATCTCGCGCCTGATCAACCAGTCGTTCCGCCGCTGCGGCCTGCGCGACACCGTGATCTTCGCTGACAAGCTGATGCAGTCGGGCTTCCGCCTGGCCACGCGCGGCGGTATCTCGATCGCCATGGGCGACATGCTGATCCCGACCGCCAAGGAAGGCATCCTGGCCGAAGCCAGCCGCGAAGTGAAGGAAATCGACAAGCAGTACTCGTCGGGTCTGGTCACGTCCCAAGAGCGCTACAACAACGTTGTGGACATCTGGGGCAAGGCTGGCGACAAGGTCGGCAAGGCGATGATGGAACAGCTCGCGACCGAACCCGTGATCAACCGTCACGGCGAGGAAGTGCGCCAGGAATCGTTCAACTCCATCTACATGATGGCTGACTCGGGCGCCCGCGGTTCGGCCGCCCAGATCCGCCAGCTCGCCGGCATGCGCGGCCTGATGGCCAAGCCGGACGGCTCGATCATCGAAACGCCCATTACCGCGAACTTCCGTGAAGGCCTGAACGTACTCCAGTACTTCATCTCCACCCACGGTGCGCGTAAGGGTCTGGCCGATACGGCACTGAAGACCGCGAACTCGGGTTACCTGACCCGCCGTCTGGTCGACGTGACGCAGGATCTGGTCATCACCGAAGACGACTGCGGCACCTCGCAGGGCTACAACATGAAAGCCCTGGTCGAAGGCGGTGAAGTCATCGAACCGCTGCGCGACCGTATCCTCGGCCGCGTGGCTGCCGTGGACATCGTCAACCCGGACACGCAGGAAACGGCCATCGTCGCCGGCACCTTGCTGGACGAAGACCTGGTCGACACCATCGACCGCATCGGCGTGGACGAAGTCAAGGTCCGCACGCCGCTGACCTGCGAAACGCGTCACGGCCTGTGCGCGCATTGCTATGGCCGTGACCTGGGTCGCGGTTCGTCGGTCAACCAGGGCGAGGCAGTCGGCGTCATCGCTGCCCAGTCCATCGGTGAACCGGGCACGCAGCTCACGATGCGTACGTTCCACATCGGTGGCGCGGCGTCGCGTTCGGCCCTGGCCAGCGCGGTGGAAACGAAGTCCACCGGTACCGTGGGCTTTGCCAGCACGATGCGCTACGTCACGAACGCCAAGGGCGAACGTGTCGCGATCTCGCGCTCGGGCGAACTGGCGATCTTCGACGACAACGGCCGCGAACGCGAACGCCACAAGATCCCGTACGGCGCGACCGTGCTGGTGGGCGATGGCGAAGCCGTGAAGGCTGGCGCGCGCCTGGCGACGTGGGATCCGCTGACCCGTCCGATCGTGTCGGAATACGGTGGCGCCGTCCGCTTCGAAAACATCGAAGAAGGCGTGACCGTTGCCAAGCAGGTGGACGAAGTCACCGGCCTGTCGACGCTCGTCGTCATCACGCCCAAGACCCGTGGCGGCAAGATCGTCATGCGTCCGCAGATCAAGCTGGTCAACGAGAATGGCGAAGACGTCAAGATCGCCGGCACCGATCACTCGGTGAACATCTCGTTCCCGGTGGGCGCGCTGATCACCGTGCGTGACGGCCAGCAGGTTGCCGTGGGTGAAGTCCTGGCGCGTATTCCGCAGGAATCGCAAAAGACCCGCGACATTACCGGCGGTCTGCCGCGTGTGGCCGAACTGTTCGAAGCCCGTTCGCCGAAGGATGCCGGCATGCTCGCCGACGTTACCGGTACGGTCTCGTTCGGCAAGGACACCAAGGGCAAGCAGCGTCTGGTCATCACCGACCTGGAAGGCGTGAGCCACGAGTTCCTGATTCCGAAGGAAAAGCAGGTTCTGGTGCACGACGGCCAAGTGGTGAACAAGGGCGAAATGATCGTGGACGGCCCGGCCGATCCCCACGACATCCTGCGCCTGCAAGGCATCGAGAAGCTGGCGACGTACATCGTCGACGAAGTGCAGGACGTCTACCGTCTGCAGGGCGTGAAGATCAACGACAAGCACATCGAAGTGATTGTTCGTCAGATGCTGCGCCGTGTGAACATCGTCGACGCGGGCGACACCGAGTTCATCCCGGGCGAGCAGGTCGAGCGCTCCGAGCTGTTGAACGAAAACGACCGCGTCACGGCTGCCGACCTGCGTCCGGCAACGTACGACAACGTGCTGCTGGGTATCACGAAGGCCTCGCTGTCGACCGACTCGTTCATCTCGGCCGCTTCGTTCCAGGAAACCACCCGGGTCCTGACCGAAGCCGCCATCATGGGCAAGCGCGACGACCTGCGCGGCTTGAAGGAAAACGTCATCGTCGGCCGCCTCATCCCGGCGGGTACCGGCCTGGCGTACCACCACGCTCGCCGCGACAAGGAACTGCTGGAGGCGGCGGAACGCGAAGCCGCTCGCCAGCAGGCCAACCCGTTCGAGGACGCGCCGGTCACGGTGGGCTCGGATGTGGAAACGCCCGCGCCCGACACCGGCGCCGAGAACTCCGCCGAATAAGCGGGATTCCCGGACAGGTTCCCCCGCATCGATGCGGGGGACAGCCTGAAAATCAAAGGCCGCTGATGAAAATCAGCGGCCTTTCTTTTTTGTGCTTTGGGTGCTGTGTGCTGTGTGCGGCGTGCTGTGTGTTGCGTGCAGCGTGCGACTGACAGGGGACGGCAGGACTACTTCACAAGCTGTGCGCGTGCGCGCTGAAAGGCGGGGCCCCAAGCCGGATGACCGGCCTCGTTGGGGGCGAGTTCAAAAGTCGGATCCAGGGCAAGAATGCGGGAGAAGCTGTCCTCGCAAAGCTGGGTGTAGCGGGTGACGCAATAGCTGAAAGCCTGAAGCTTGTAGGCTTCGATGCGAACCGCTTTGGACGAGGCCGCCAGCGTATCGGAGGTGGCGACACCACGGATCACCTCGCCGTAACGGCCGGCACCGTACTGGTCGCGCACCTGTTGCAGCTCGGCCAGCGCTTCGGCCGTGGGGGGGCTCTCGGGTTGTGATGCGGAGATGCCCGCGCAGCCGGCCAGGAGGGCCGATACGCCAAGCAGACTGCTCAGGATGCGAATTTTCATGGCTTCCAAAGATGTAGGGTGGTGACGCGGTACGCTATCGTGCCACAGCCTGATGCGCTCGGACATCTTCGGCAATGTCCTGATGCTGCGGATTGGATAATATTCCGCCTAAATAGCCCCTGAACCGTTTTTGGCGCGCCCGCGCAGCTTCGATGATGTCTACTCCCGCCGGCCTGTTGACGCCGCGTGGCCCGTTTTCCGGCGCCGCGCCGTTGGCGTTGCGCCCATTGAGCGCCATTTCCGCCAGCGCGGCGGGCGGCGTCCCGGAATCGCGCATCAAGCGGCTCCTTTCCGACCTGCTGCCGTCCCTCGTCGCCCTGCACGCCCAGGGCGAAGTCTGCGGCGATATTTCGCTGGAAACCGTGGGCATGGACGAGGGGGCGCGTGCGCACCTGCTGCCCGAACTGGTGGTGGCGCGCTCGCGGCGCGCGAGCAGGACGCCGGCCGCCGGCTTTGCGCCGTTCGAACTCTATACCGATTCCATGGAATGGCCGCGAGGCCCCTGGACCGACATCTATTCGCTTTGCGCGGTGGCGCACGCTCTCGTGACCGGGACCCGGCCGCCGCCCGCGCCGGAGCGCCGCGCCCACGACGCGTATGAGCCCCTGGCCTCGATGGAGCTGCCCAAGTACGGGAAAGCGTTCCTCCAGGTCATCGATGCGGGGCTGGCGATGGATCCGCAGGCGCGGCCCCAAACCCTGGCCGAGCTGGCCAGCCTGTTGGGCGTGGCCGCCTATGACGAACCCGTCGCGGACACGGACGATCTGGACGAGTCGGCCAAGGTCGCGCCCGCACCCGGCATCCCGGAGCCCCGCCCGCCCGCCCGTCGGCGCGGACCGCTGCTGTTGCTGCTGCTGATCCTCGCGCTCATTGGCGCGGGCGTGTACGCGTGGTTTCAATGGGGCCTGGGAACGCCCAACGCCCTCATCACCCGATCGGAAGTCGTGCAGCCGAATCCGCCGGTGGTGCATCCCTTGCCGCAAGCCGCGGCGCCGGCCCCGCCGCCCGCTGTGGTGCAGAAGCCCGCGGATCCCGCGCCCCAGCCTGGCAGCGGCGCGATGCCTGGTCCGGAGTCGGCAGCCAATTCCGCCGCCACACCGTCGACGGCGAATCCCGCGGCGCCGGCCGATGTCACGACCACGCCCGCGCCGCCGCCCGCGGCACAGGAATCCACCCCGGCGCCCGCGGCCGTCGACGAAGCGCCCAAGCCCAAGCCGGTCCCGGTCACGGTGCGCCTGGACATCCGTCCTTGGGGCGAAGTCTGGATCAACGGCGTGGCGCGCGGCATCAGTCCGCCGGTCAAGGAACTCAAGCTGGTGCCTGGCAAGTACCAGGTCGTCGTGCGCAACGCCGACCTTCCGCCCAAACGCATGACGCTGGAAGTCAGGCCGGGCAAGCCGGCCGTCATTTCGCATACGTTCGAATAGGGACGCAGGCGGCAAGCAGCGGGACTACACCTGCGGCAAGTGCAGCATGAACAGCGAGCCCACGCCGGGCTCGCTCTGCACTTCGATGCGTCCGCCGTGGCGCTCGGCGACAGTGCGCACGAACGCCAGCCCCAGACCCGCCCCGCCGATATCGCCGCGGTTTTCCACCCCCACGCGCGCGAAGGGTTCGAACAGCCGCGTCAGATCCTGCGGCGCGATTCCTTGTCCCTGATCCTGGATGCGCACCCGCCAGAAGCCGGGCAGCTCGTCGATGCCGCATTCGATGCGCGTGCCGGAGGCGCTGTACTTGATGGCATTGTCGACCAGGTTGCAGAGCGCGCGCATCAGCAATGTCTGTTCGCCGCGCGTGTAGGCGACCGGCAGCGGAGTCGTGACCTCCAGCGCAATGCCGCGCCTGTTGGCGGACGGCCAGAGATCGTCGACGGCGTCCTGCAGCAGGCTGCCCAGGTCCAGTTCGATGGCGCTGATCGTCATGGATTCGGCGCGCGTCAGGTGCACGAAGTCATCGACCAGCCGCAGCGTGCGGTTGGCCAGCATTGCGATGCGGTCCAGCGTGTCGTTGCCAAGCGCTTGCGCTCCTGCCTCCTGGGACAGCTCCACCAGCGCCAGGATCGAGCTTTGCGGCGCGCGCATGTCGTGCGAGATGAAGCGCAAGGTCTCTTCGCGCTGGCGCTCGGCCTGCCGGATGCGCGAGATGTCGGTCAGCGTGGCCACCGTTCCCGCGAACTGGCCTTCGGCCGTGTGGATGGGGGCGCACTTCAACATCAGGTCGCGTCCCGCGCGGTCGCGCACTTCCAGGTCCGCGCTCCAGGGCGTTCCCGGATCGGCCGCGTGGCGTCCGCTCAGGGCCTCGGCCACGCGCGCTCGCGCGCCTTCGTCGGCCAGGGTGCGCTCCAGCAGGTGCGCCGCCGGCCGGCCGATGCGGGGAGCGCGAATGCCCAGGTGCTGGAAGAACTGGACGGCGGCCTGGTTGCGGAATCGCATGCGGCCATCCTGGTCGAAGACCAACGTCGCATCCGGCATGCCGTCCAGCCCGTCGGCCAGGAACCGCCGCAGGTTGCGCACGCGCGCGAGCGCGCGGCGCAGTTCGCCGACACGGCTTTCCAGTGACGCATTCGGATTGGCGAGCGGGACACGGGCTTCGTTCAGGATCGGCGGGTACTCGCGCTGCAGCCGCCGCAGCTCGTTGTCCATATAGCGCAGCGCGGCTTCCTGGTTGCGCCAGCTCCAGAGCGGATAGCACAGCGCCACGCCGGCCAACGCGGCCGTCGGCGCGAACCACAGGAACGCGTGGGCCAGCAGCAGCCAGGAGGCCAGCGGGATGACGGCCAGCAGCGCCAGGCTGACGAGCAGCGCCTTCTTGGGCGCCAGGCGCCACAGGGACAGGCACGCGAGCAGCACCGGCAGCAGCGCGAATAACGCATTCCACCCGGCCGCCGGACGTTGATAGACGACGTCGGTGCGGGCCGCCTGCAGGATGTTGGCGATGATCTCCACGCCGGAGATCCCGCTGACGTCATGCGACACCGGGGTCGGGTAGTCATCGCCCAGGCCGGTTGCCCAGGCGCCCACCAGCACATATTTGCCGCGCAGGGCTTGCGGGGGAATGTCGCCGCGCAGCACGGACAGGTAGGACACCGTCCGAATGTGGGTCGGTGGGCCGGCATACGGAATCAGGATACGGCCCTCGGCATTGGCGCGTGTGAGCAGGCGCCGGGCGTGTTCGGCTTCGCCGCCGACCTCCAGCATCGAGATGGCGAGATGGTTCCAGCGGTGTCCGGCGAACTGCGTCGTGAGCACGGCTTCCCGCACCACGCCGTCCGGGTCGATCACCGCATTGATGAAGCCGATGGATGCCGCGGCCTGCGCCAGTTCTGGAAGGGGCAGGCCGATGGCGCTCGGATTTCTCAAGCGATCCAGGATCGCGGGCAGCACGGTATGGCTGTTTCGCCGGATGCTGGCGGCAAGTATCGCGTCGTCGCCGGTATTCACCGTGTCCGGCTCGGCAAAGATCAGGTCCAGGCCCACGGCGCGCGCACCCTTCAGCCGGTCGAGCAGCGCCGCGTGGACCGCGCGCCGCCAGGGCCAGCGCCCCAGCGCCTCGATGCTCGCGTCGTCGATCGCCACCACCAGGATGTCCGGATCGGCGGCGCGCTCGGTCATCATGACCGCGCGGTCATAGAAGACCTGGTCGAGCCGGCCAAGTCCGTTGAATGAACCGAGAAACGCCGCCAGCGCAGCCAGCGCCATCGTCAGCCACAGCCCCGATCGCGAGGGCCGATCGTGCGAGTCGGCGGCGTCGGCCATGGCGCGCCTTAGTACGCGGTGAGCGTCACGAGTCCGCCTGTGCCGCTGCTGACGCCAAGTCCGTACGATGTCATCAGCATGTTCGCCCCTTCGAAAGCGCGGACCGAATCCTGGCCGTGCAGGCCCAGGTTGTCGACGGCGCGCACCGATACATAGAACGTGCCGGGACCCGGGGCGGAAAAGCGGATGTCGTTGGTGGGAAAGCTGGCGGACGACACCGGCAAGGTGCCTTCTGCGTCGCGCGAGACGCGCACCAGATAGCTGAGCGCGCCTTCCACGGGGGCAAATGGGACCGACCAGGTGCCGCCCGAGCGGACCGGCTCGCCCAGTTGCGGCGCCGCCAGCAGCGGGCGCACGCCGGACACGGTGCCGTCGGCTCCCACCGCGGCGCCGTAGCCCTGCGACACCGCGACGGGTTTGGCAGGCGCGTCGCCCGGCGCGTGGGCCTGCAGCCTCACGCTGCCCTGCAGCACTTCGCTATGAACGCCCTGCGCGCCGCTCTGAACGCGAAAGCGCGTGCCGCGCACGCCCGTCACCGCCACGGGTGTGCGGATCTCGAATCGGCCCACGCCCTGGCCGGCTGGCGCGACGCTCGATTCCACGCTTCCCCGTCGCACATTGATGACCGAATCAGTCAGCGCGGTCCCTTCGAACTGGCGCAGGCGCGTGAGCTCGACCGCCCCATTGGAGGGCAGCGTGAGCCGGGAGCCGTCGGCAAGCTGCAGCGTGACGAAGCCATTGGGCGCGGTTTCCAGCGTGCTGCCTTCGGGCACGGGCGTTCCGGGCTGCAGGGACTTGCCATTCAGGTTTGCCTGCCCGCTGACGTGGACCACCTGCGCCTGCGCGTCGCGCACCGGAATCATCGACAAGGGGATATGCAGCTCCAGTCCGATGGGCAGGCGTTCCGGAGTAAGGACGTTGTTGATCGTCTGCAGTCGGCCCCAGTTGGCCTGGTTGCGCGTGTATTGCGTGGCCAGTTCGATCAGCGTATCGCCTTGGCGGACGCGATGGATGAAGTCTTCCCCCAATGCGCCGGCGGGTTGGCTGCGCGCGGGGGCGCCCAGCGTGATCGAGGAAATCAGGACAAGCAAAGAAAGCGCGCGGAAGCGGCTCATGGCAATCGATTCTCCAGGGATTCAGGCAAGGCGGCTAAGACGAACTGCCGTGGCTGTCTTCAGATGGACCGACCAGTTCGAGCCGGTAGCCAAGCGCATAGGACGACGTCAGTCGCACACCGTGCTGGGGACGGAGCTGAAGCTTCTGCCGGATGTTCGACAGGTGGGTGTCCAGCGTGCGCGAGGTGGCGGGAATCTCGCGGTTCCATACGCATTCGGCAAGCACGTCGCGCGACATCAGCCGGCCCACGTTGCGAAAGAACAGCAGCGCCAGTTCGAATTCTTTGGGGGCCAGCGGGATCGCCACGTCGTCCAGCGAAATGGATCGCGCCGCCGGATCAACGCGATATCGCGCAACCTCGATGGTTTCGTCGACGGGCTCCGAGATCTGGCTGCGGCGCAGCAGCGCCGCCACGCGGGCCAGCAGTTCCAGGGGGCGCAGCGGTTTGACGATGTAGTCGTCCGCACCCGCGCGCAGGCCCTCGACCAGGTCGTCCTCGCTTGACCGGTTGGTCAGGAAAATGACGGGGATGCGTGCGCCAATGTGGGCGCGCAGCCAGCGGACCACGTCGTCGCCATCGATGTCGGGCAGGTGCCAGTCCAGCAGCACCAGGTCAAACACTTCAGTGCGCAGGGCCGCAAGCAGATCCCGGCTCTGGTGGTAGCTGGTGCAAGCATAGCCAGCGGCGGACAGGACCTGCTGAATGCGCCGAGCCTGGTCAAGGTCGTCTTCCAGCGACGCGATTTTCATTAGAAGAGTTCTCGCGAGAGTTGGCTGCGCAGGCGCGCGTGAGGCGACCTAGCAAAACGGGGGGATTTATGTAAACGAATGATAACTCGGGAAAACCCTTCGGCGGCAACGTTATGGCAAGAACTGTCAAACATTGCAAAGTTGACGAATCTTGACTGGAGTTGTTGCGTTACCGCGCGCCACACTGTCTCAAAGGTATCCACCAGCCGCGATCACAGCCGGCGGAGCAAGGGGAGGGAATGCAGACGGGAAAGAAGATGAATCAATTGCGCATACTTGTGATGTCCATGGACGACGCTGTACGCGGATCCGCCGTGTCCACATTGTTACAGGCCGGCATATCGGCCCGCGGCTGCTCGACTTCGCTGGAATTGTTCAGCCTGCTCAACAGCGCGCATTACGACGCAGTGGTGCTCGATCTGGGGGCGTCGGGCGAAATCGGCTACGCCCTCGTGGCGCGCCTGCATGGTTCCGCGCCGCTGGGAATCGTCGTCATCGGCCGGGGCATGTCGGTGGACAACCGGCTGCGCTGCCTGCAAAGTGGCGCCGATGCCTGCCTGCCCGATCCCCAGGACCCCCGCGAACTGGTTTGTATCCTGTTGTCCCTGTCCCGGCGCCTGCCGGTCGCCGCGGATCCCGCCGACATGGGAGGAACGGGCAACGGCCGCTGGGAATTGCGCGACCAGGGCTGGACCCTGGCCGCGCCCTCCGGGGTCATCCTGTCGCTGTCGGCCAACGAGCGCCTCATCGTGCGCACCTTGCTCGATGCGGCGGGCAAGGCAGTGGGCCGCGAGGCGCTCGGCCGTGAACTGCAGGTAGAGGGGGACGGAGCGCGCGCGAGCAGCGCCCGCAGCATCGACGTCATTGTCAGCCGGTTGCGGCGCAAGGCGGAACAGGCGGGCGTGGTCCTGCCGATCCGGACGGTCTACGGCAGCGGCTACCTGTTTACCGACCGATAGACGCACTGCCCAAGGCCGCGCGCGGTACACTGCGACGGGTTCACCGCATGAATTCACCGCGGAGCAGTTCCCGCCACCGCAAATCGTTGCAGCCGCCGCATTGCCGCGCCCCGCAACTGTCCGCTACGTGGCCCCAATTTCCACCAGCACCGTGCAAGTTCCCGTCTTCTGGCGTGAACTTGCCGCTTGGTGGTGCTTACAAAAAATTTTGACAGTAGTCCCTTATCTCAGTTATGCTAAAGGGCTTACTGCTTTATTTCGCGCGCAAAATCTGCACGCTCAGGCAGGCAGTTCAGGGTCCTTAACGAAGGTGCGTCACGAGCCTTTTGTTATTCGGCCCATCAGTAGCAACTGTCCGATCTGGCTGCTTTCCGGTTTTGTGCGTTTGTCATGGTTTGTTGGCAAGCCCGCTCTTTTACGTATTTGAACGTTTGAGGCGGTTTTGCGCGAACTGCCTTCTCCAAAAGCGCGTCCGCTCCAGGAGACGAGTACGTAAGTACTTACCAGTGGTACGTAAAAGGGATTTCAAAGGTCATGCCTACCATTAGCCAACTCGTGCGCAAGCCGCGCGAAGTCAGCATCATCAAAAGCAAGAGCCCCGCGCTCGAAAACTGCCCGCAACGCCGCGGCGTGTGCACTCGCGTGTACACCACCACCCCCAAGAAGCCGAACTCCGCTCTGCGTAAGGTTGCCAAAGTGCGTCTGACCAACGGTTACGAAGTCATTTCGTACATCGGCGGTGAAGGCCACAACCTGCAAGAGCACTCGGTGGTTCTGGTGCGTGGCGGCCGTGTGAAGGACTTGCCCGGTGTGCGTTATCACATCGTGCGCGGTTCCCTTGACCTGCAAGGCGTCAAGGACCGTAAGCAAGCCCGTTCGAAGTACGGCGCCAAGCGCCCGAAGAAGGCTTAATAACAAGTCAGTAGTACCCCGGCGTGGCGGAAGTCCGTCACCAGGGAAGTGCGACCGCGCCATCCAGATGATGGGAAGGTGCGCGGCACGTAAGGGGTCGTCCCAATGGGCGGCCATGGCCGTGTAATGAAACACGGTTCAACTGAACAGACACAAGGAAGCAACAATGCCCCGTCGTCGCGAAGTACCCAAGCGCGAGATTCTGCCCGATCCCAAGTTCGGCAGCGTCGAACTCGCCAAGTTCATGAACGTCGTCATGCTGGACGGCAAGAAGGCCGTCGCCGAGCGCATCGTTTACGGCGCCCTCGAGCAAGTGCAAACCAAGACCGGCAAGGAGCCGATCGAGGTTTTCAGCCTGGCGATCAACAACATCAAGCCGATCGTCGAAGTCAAGAGCCGCCGCGTTGGCGGTGCCAACTACCAAGTGCCGGTTGAAGTGCGCCCCGTGCGCCGCCTGGCCCTGGCTATGCGTTGGCTCCGTGAAGCCGCCAAGAAGCGTGGCGAGAAGTCGATGGATCTGCGCCTTGCTGGCGAACTGATCGACGCCTCCGAAGGTCGTGGCGCCGCGATGAAGAAGCGCGAAGACACGCACAAGATGGCCGAGGCCAACAAGGCCTTCAGCCATTTCCGCTGGTAATTTAAGGATTAATCCACCATGGCCCGCAAAACCCCGATCGAGCGCTATCGCAACATTGGTATCTCTGCGCACATCGATGCAGGGAAGACCACCACGACCGAACGTATCCTGTTCTACACCGGCGTCAATCACAAGATTGGCGAAGTGCATGATGGCGCAGCCACCATGGACTGGATGGAGCAAGAGCAAGAGCGTGGCATCACCATTACGTCGGCTGCTACGACGGCGTTTTGGCGTGGCATGGCCGGCAACTACCCCGAGCACCGCATCAACATCATCGACACCCCGGGACACGTGGACTTCACCATCGAGGTGGAACGTTCCATGCGCGTCCTGGACGGTGCCTGCATGGTCTACTGCGCGGTGGGCGGTGTGCAGCCCCAGTCCGAAACCGTGTGGCGTCAAGCCAACAAGTACGGCGTGCCGCGTCTGGCCTTCGTCAACAAGATGGACCGCACCGGCGCCAACTTCTTCAAGGTCTATGACCAGCTGAAGAACCGCCTGCGCGCCAATCCCGTGCCGATCGTCATTCCCATCGGCGCCGAAGACACGTTCCAAGGCGTGGTCGACCTGGTCAAGATGAAGGCGATCATTTGGGACGAGGCCAGCCAAGGCACCAAGTTCGACTACAAGGACGTTCCGGCCGAGCTGGAAGGTCTGGCGAACGAATGGCGTGAAAAGCTGGTTGAAGCCGCCGCCGAGTCGTCGGAAGAGCTGATGAACAAGTACCTGGAAACGGGTTCGCTGGAAGAAGCCGAAATCAACCTGGCCATCCGCCAACGCACCATCGCTGGCGAAATCCAGCCGATGCTGTGCGGCACCGCCTTCAAGAACAAGGGCGTGCAGCGCATGCTGGACGCGGTCATCGACTACCTGCCTTCGCCCGTGGACATCCCCCCGGTCGACGGTCAGGACGACGATGGCAACGCGGTCAAGCGCAATGCCGACGACAACGAGAAGTTCTCGGCGCTGGCATTCAAGCTGATGAGCGATCCGTTCGTGGGTCAATTGACCTTCGTGCGCGTGTACTCGGGCGTCCTGAAGTCGGGCGATACGGTCTACAACCCCATCAAGGGCAAGAAGGAACGTATCGGTCGCATTCTGCAGATGCATGCGAACAACCGCGAAGAAATCAAGGAAGTGTTGGCAGGCGACATCGCCGCCGTGGTCGGCCTGAAGGACGTGACCACCGGCGAAACGCTGTGCGACATCGACTCCCACATCCTGCTCGAACGCATGATTTTCCCGGAGCCCGTGATTTCGCAGGCCGTCGAACCCAAGTCGAAGGCTGACCAGGAAAAGATGGGTCTGGCGCTGTCGCGTCTGGCTCAGGAAGATCCGTCGTTCCGCGTGCGCAGCGACGAAGAATCCGGCCAAACCATCATTTCCGGCATGGGCGAGCTCCACCTGGAAATTCTGGTCGACCGCATGAAGCGCGAATTCGGCGTGGAAGCCAACGTCGGCAAGCCGCAAGTGGCCTACCGCGAAACCATCCGCAAGACGTGCGAAGAAGTCGAAGGCAAGTTCGTCAAGCAGTCGGGCGGTCGCGGCCAGTACGGTCACGTGGTGCTGAAGGTCGAGCCCCTGGCTCCTGGCGGTGGCTACGAATTCGTGGACGCCATCAAGGGCGGTGTGGTTCCTCGCGAATACATCCCCGCGGTGGACAAGGGCATCCAGGAAACGCTGCCTTCGGGCATCCTGGCCGGCTACCCGGTCGTGGACGTCAAGGTCACGCTGTTCTTCGGTTCGTACCACGACGTGGACTCGAACGAAAACGCGTTCAAGATGGCCGGCTCGATGGCGTTCAAGGAAGGCATGCGCAAGGCTAGCCCCGTGCTGCTGGAACCGATGATGGCCGTTGAAGTCGAAACGCCGGAAGACTACGCAGGCACCGTGATGGGCGATCTGTCCTCGCGTCGCGGCATGGTCCAAGGCATGGACGACATGGTCGGCGGTGGCAAGACCATCAAGGCTGAAGTGCCCCTGGCCGAGATGTTCGGTTACGCCACGAACCTGCGTTCGCTGACGCAAGGTCGTGCCACGTACACGATGGAATTCAAGCATTACTCCGAGGCCCCCAAGAACGTCGCTGACGAAGTCATCGCCGCTCGGGCCAAGTAAATAACCCTTGCCGGGTCCGCCCATTCGGGCGGCCCTGGCAGAAATCAAGTTTCCTTGAAAGTTTAAAGGATAGAGATCATGGCAAAAGGCAAGTTTGAACGTACCAAGCCGCACGTGAACGTGGGTACGATTGGTCACGTTGACCACGGCAAAACGACGTTGACGGCGGCGATCACGACCGTTCTGTCGACCAAGTTCGGCGGCGAAGCCAAGGGCTACGACCAGATCGATGCAGCTCCTGAAGAAAAGGCCCGCGGCATCACGATCAACACGGCCCACGTCGAGTACGAAACGGAATCGCGCCACTACGCGCACGTTGACTGCCCGGGCCACGCTGACTATGTGAAGAACATGATCACGGGCGCAGCCCAGATGGACGGCGCGATCCTGGTCGTGTCGGCCGCTGACGGCCCGATGCCGCAAACGCGTGAACACATCCTGCTGAGCCGCCAGGTTGGCGTGCCGTACATCATCGTCTTCCTGAACAAGGCTGACATGGTTGACGACGCCGAGCTGCTCGAGCTGGTGGAAATGGAAGTTCGCGAACTGCTGTCCAAGTACGACTTCCCGGGTGACGACACCCCGATCGTCAAGGGTTCGGCCAAGCTGGCGCTGGAAGGCGACAAGGGCGAACTGGGCGAGCAGGCCATCCTGGCGCTGGCTGCCGCGCTGGACTCGTACATCCCGACGCCTGAGCGTGCCATCGACGGCGCGTTCCTGATGCCGGTTGAAGACGTGTTCTCGATCTCGGGTCGCGGCACCGTGGTGACCGGCCGTATCGAACGCGGCATCATCAAGGTCGGCG
>NZ_FNYM01000029.1:0-27425 GCF_900108985.1 Achromobacter sp. NFACC18-2
GCATCGACCAGGTGAACCGCGCGGTGTCGCAGATGGACGAAGTGACGCAGCAGAACGCGGCGCTGGTGGAAGAGGCCGCGGCCGCCGCCGGTTCGCTGCAGGAACAGGCGCAGCGCCTGGCCGAAGCCGTGTCGGTGTTCAAAATCAATGCGGGCGAAGTGATCGACGTGCCGGCGCGCCAGTTGGCGCAGCAGCACCGTCCGGCCGCCCGCGTGGCGGCGCCGCAGGCGGCGCCGGAGCAGGCGCCCGCCCAGCCGGCGGAGCAGCCCGAACCGGCGCCCAAGGCCGCGCCCCGTCTGACGCAGGTTGCCCGGCCCAAGCCGGCGGGCGCGACCGCCGCGCGCCCCGTGCGCCGGCCGGCCCCGCGCGCCACCGATGCGGCGGACGTTGCCGCGGCGGCCCCCAAGGCTCCCGCCGCGCGCCGTGCGCCGCCCTCGGATGACGATTGGGAGTCTTTCTGACGGATCGTTCCGCCAGTGCAGTGAACAGGAAGTAGAGAACATCCCCTTTACGGCCCGGCGGCGCGGGGAGCGCCGCCAGGACGACTACCGGAACTACGGAAATGTTTAGCAATCTGAAGGTGCGCACAGGCTTGATGCTTGCCCAATTGGCAGTAGCTCTGGCCGCGCTCGTTGCCATCGTCCTCGGTTGGAACAGCATGCAGTCCAACACGCGGGCGATCAACGCTTTGGATTCTCTGAGCGTCCAGCAGAGCAATCTGATCAAGGATTCCTATACGCAGATGCTGCGGGCGACCATTCGTGCCGACATCGCCGCCGCGCAGCGCGCCGCGGGCGATGCGAACGGCGCCGCCGAGAACTCGCGCATCGTCCAGCAGCTCATCGCCGACGCCAAGACGAAGATGGAGGCGTTCAAGGCCACGCCGAAGCAGAGCGACCTGGGCAAGCGTTCGGAAGGCGAACTGCTGGCTGCGTTCAATGGCTTCGCCGATTCCCTGCAAAGCATGATGGCCGCGCTCGACAAGGGCGACTCGGCGACCTACCTGACGTTGAAGAACACCAAGACGGGCGCCGCAAGCGGGCTCTTTTCCAAGCAGCTTGGCGAATTCGCGGACAACATCAATAAGTACAGCCAGGAATTGGTGGCCTCGGCCCGCACCCAGGCCTCGGTGATGGCCTATGTCTACATCGCGTTGGCCGTGCTGATCCTGGCGGTCTCGCTGGGCGCGTTCCTCTTCATGAACCGCGTCGTGCTTCGTCCGCTGCGCGCCGTGGGCGAAAGCTTCGATAAGATCGCCGCTGGCGACCTGACCGTGCGCGTGGACGTCAATTCCACCAACGAAATCGGCGCGCTGATGGCCGCCGTCAAGCGCATGCAGGAAAGCCTGGCGCGCACCGTGAGCGCGGTGCGCCGGGGCGTGGACGAGATCAACGTCGGTTCGCGCGAGATCTCGGCCGGCAACACCGACCTGTCCAGCCGCACCGAAGAGCAGGCCGCTTCGCTGGAAGAAACCGCCGCTTCGATGGAGCAACTGGCCTCGACCGTGAAGCAGAACGCGGACAACGCGCGCCAGGCCAATCAACTGGCCGCCAGCGCATCGGACGTGGCCGAGCGCGGCGGTTCGGCGGTGTCGGAAGTGGTCAACACCATGGAAGGCATTTCGGCCAGCTCGCGCAAGATCTCGGAAATCGTGTCGGTCATCGACGGCATCGCGTTCCAGACCAACATCCTGGCGCTGAACGCGGCGGTGGAAGCGGCGCGCGCGGGCGAGCAGGGCAAGGGCTTTGCGGTGGTGGCGGGCGAAGTGCGCTCGCTGGCGCAGCGCAGCGCGCAAGCGGCCAAGGAAATCAAGGGCCTGATCGAGGATTCGGTGTCCAAGGTGGGCGCGGGTTCGCAACAGGTGGAACGCGCCGGCGCGACGATGCAGGAAATCGTGGCCTCGGTGAAGCGCGTGACGGACATCATGGGCGAGATCTCGGCGGCGTCCGAGGAACAATCCAGCGGCATCGACCAGGTGAACCGCGCGGTGTCGCAGATGGACGAAGTGACGCAGCAGAACGCGGCGCTGGTGGAAGAGGCCGCGGCCGCCGCCGGCTCGCTGCAGGAACAGGCGCAGCGCCTGGCCGAAGCGGTTGCGGTGTTCAAGATCAACACGGGCGAAGTCATCGAAGTGCCGGCGCATCGCCTGTCTTCGGTGCACGCCACTTATGACGATGCCCGCCTGCAAGCGCCCGATGCGCCTGCGCTGGGACGCTGAGGATACGCGTGGCAACTTCGGCGACTACGGCCCCGTCCATTCCGGTGGACCGCCAGTTTGACTTCCGGGACGCGGACTTTTCCCGCGTCCGCAAGATGATCCACGCGCGCGCCGGCATTTCGCTGGGCACGCATAAGCGCGAGATGGTCTACAGCCGTCTGGCGCGGCGGCTGCGCGCCCTGGGCGGGCAGGACTTCGCCAGCTATCTCGACAGCCTGGAGAACGAGCCGGACGCGGCGGAGTGGGAAGACTTCATCAATGCGCTCACGACGAACCTGACGGCGTTCTTCCGCGAGTCGCACCACTTCCCGATCCTGGCGGACTTTGCCAAGAAGCGCGGCGGACCGGTGTCGGTCTGGTGCTGTGCGGCGTCCACGGGCGAAGAGCCGTATTCCATCGCGATCACGCTGACCGAAGCCCTGGGCCCGCGCGCCGCGGGCTCGACCGTGCTGGCGACGGACATCGACACCAACGTGCTGAACAAGGCGCGTAGCGGCGTCTATCCGTACGAGCGCGTCGCGAAGATGGAAGCCGACCGCCTGCGCCGGTTCTTCCTGAAGGGGCGCGGCGCGAACGAAGGGCACGTGCGGGTGCGGCCCGAGATCGCCGACATGGTGCGATACGAGACGCTGAACCTGCTGTCGCCGTCGTGGGGGATCACGGAAAAATTCGACGTGATCTTCTGCCGCAACATCATGATCTATTTCGACAAGCCGACCCAGGCCAAGATCCTGGAGCGGTTCGTGCCGCTGATGAAGCCGGGCGGCCTGCTGTTTGCCGGCCACTCCGAGAACTTTACGTACATCAGCCGCGATTTCCGCCTGCGCGGGCAGACGGTCTACGAATGCGCAAATAAGGCCTGACCGGGCCAGGGCAGCAAAGAATATGAAGAAAATCAGTGTTTTGTGTGTGGACGACTCCGCGCTCGTGCGCGGCTTGATGACCGAAATCATCAATAGCCAGCCGGATATGGAAGTGGTCGCCACGGCCCCCGATCCGCTGGTCGCGCGTGAGCTGATCAAGCGGCACAACCCGGACGTGCTGACGCTGGACGTGGAAATGCCCCGCATGGACGGGCTGGATTTCCTGGAAAAGCTGATGCGCCTGCGCCCCATGCCGGTGGTGATGGTGTCGTCGCTGACCGAGCGCGGCGGGGAAATCACCCTGCGCGCGCTGGAACTGGGCGCCATCGATTTCGTCACCAAGCCCAAGCTGGGCATCCGCGACGGCCTGCTCGAATACACCGAACTCATCGCCGACAAGATCCGCGCCGCTTCGCGCGCCAAGCTGCGCGCGCCCACGCCCCATGCGGCGCAGGCCGCGCCGCCGGCCATGCTGCGGCGTCCGCTGTCCAGCTCGGAAAAGCTGGTCATCGTGGGCTCGTCGACGGGCGGCACCGAGGCCATCCGCGAAGTGCTGCAACCGCTGCCGCCCGACAGCCCCGCCATCCTGATCACGCAGCACATGCCGGCCGGCTTCACGCGCTCGTTCGCGCAGCGCCTGGACGCCCTGTGCGCCGTGACCGTGCGCGAGGCCGTGCATGGCGAACGGGTACTGCCCGGGCACGTGTATCTGGCGCCGGGCGGCGAAACGCACATGCGGCTGGGCCGCAGCGGCGCCAACTACGTGATCGAGCTGGAAGCCAGCGAACCCGTCAACCGCCACCGCCCGTCGGTGGACGTGCTGTTCAACTCCGCAGCCGTCGCGGCCGGCAAGAACGCCATCGGCGTGATCCTGACGGGGATGGGCAAGGACGGCGCCGCCGGCATGCTGGCCATGCACCGGGCGGGCGCGCACACGATCGCGCAGGACGAAGCGAGCTGCGTGGTCTTCGGCATGCCCCGCGAGGCCATCGCCATCGGGGCTGCTTCTGAAGTGGTGCCGTTGTCGGCGATGAGCGAACGCATTCTGACTCGCCTGGGCGACCGTGGGCACCGCGTTTGACGCGGACTGACGCCACGATCGATCTCAAGCAAATTTTTTCTGGAGTGAAAGATGGTAGACAAGGGCCTGAAGATTCTGGTGGTGGATGACTTCCCCACTATGCGGCGGATCATCCGCAACCTGCTCAAAGAGCTGGGTTTCGAAAACGTGGATGAGGCCGAGGACGGCGCCATTGGCCTGGAGAAGCTGCGCAACGGCGGCTTCCAGTTCGTGGTGTCCGACTGGAACATGCCCAACCTGGACGGGCTGGAGATGCTCAAGCAGATCCGCGCCGATGCGTCGCTGGCCTCGTTGCCGGTGCTGATGGTGACGGCGGAAGCCAAAAAGGAAAACATCGTTGCGGCGGCCCAGGCTGGCGCCAACGGTTACGTGGTCAAGCCTTTCACCGCGGCGACGCTGGAAGAAAAGCTGAACAAGATCTTCGAAAAAATTGGCGGCTGAGGTGTGTGATGAGCTCAACGGAAACAGTTGACCCGACAGAGTCGCCCGACCTGATCCATCGCATCGCCTCGCTCACCCGCATGCTGCGCGACAGCATGCGCGAGCTTGGCCTGGATCAGGCGATCAAGGACGCGGCCAATGCCATTCCCGACGCGCGTGACCGTCTGCGTTATGTGGCGCAGATGACCGAGCAGGCGGCCAACCGGGTGCTCAATGCCACCGAACAGGCCGGTCCGATCCAGGACAACATGGCGCGTTCGGCGCAGGCGCTGGATAGCCGCTGGCAGCAGTGGTACGACCAGCCGCTGGAAATGCCCGAGGCGCGCGAACTGGTGAAGGACACGCGGGCCTTCCTGGCCGACGTGCCGAATCAGACGCAGCAGACCCAGTCCAAGCTCATGGAAATCATCATGGCGCAGGACTTCCAGGACCTGACGGGCCAGGTCATCATGCGCATGATGGATGTGGTGGGTGCGATCGAGCGCGAGCTGCTGCAGGTGCTGCTGGACAACGTGCCGCAAGAGCGCCGCGACGAAGCCAACAGCCTGCTCAACGGCCCGCAGATCAACCCGCAGGGCAAGACCGACGTGGTCACCAGCCAGGACCAGGTCGACGACCTGCTGGCCAGCCTGGGCTTCTGAGCCCGGCCGCGATGTCCGGCATGGGCGCAAGACGCAGGTCTTGCCGCCCGCACGCTCCAGAGGTGCCGGACATCCGCCTCCTGACGTATTCCCTAAGGGCGCAAACGCCGCCCGGCCGATAGACTCCTGCCAACAATAATCGGGGCCTTGCAGCGCGAGACAAGGCGCGCCCACGCGCGCCAGGCCATGGATGCCCGCAGAAGGCGGTCCGGGCCAGGGAAAGGAGGTTCATTGTGGCCAGATCCGTATTCCGCCTGGGCGGCATGTGGGGCTTGTTGCGACGGCTCAACCGCGGCGACGCGATGCTGTCCGAGCGCGCCCTGTCCATCAGTCCGGCCGCATGGCCGCTGTACCGTTTCCTGGCGCAGATCCGCGTGCGGGTCATGACGGTGCGCCAATCCAGTATCGAGATCGCGCTCAATGCGGCGCGCACGCAGTTCCAGGCGGGCCGCTGTTCGCTGCTGGCGCGCGAGCAGGCGCGGGCGGCCGAGGCGCTGGCGGCCAGCGGCGCCCAGATCGCCGACCTGTCCGCCTCGACCTCCACGCACGCCCGCGAGATCGCGGCGGTCTCCGGCCAGAACCTGCATGCCGCGCAGCAGGCGCTGGCCGATCTGACCGACGTCAAGCAACGGGTCGACCGCATGACGCGGGAGATGGCGGCCTTCACCGAGGTGGTGGGGCAGTTGGCGGCGCGCGCGCAGTCGGTCGGCGACATCAGCAAGGTGATCAAGGACATTGCGCTGCAGACCCAGTTGCTGGCCTTGAACGCGGGCGTGGAGGCGGCCAGGGCGGGGGACGCGGGGCGGGGCTTTGCCGTGGTGGCCAGCGAGGTCGGCCGGCTGGCCGAGCGCGTCAACACCGCCACCAGCGACATCGGCCGCCACACGACGCAGATGCTGGACCTGGTGTCGTCCACGCAGCGCCAGACCGGCACGCTGCGCGATGACGTGGACGCCTCGGGCGCGGTGCTGGACCGCACCTGCGGCGGCTTTGAACGCTTCGTGCGGGATTTCGACAGCATGAACCGGCAGGTCGGCGACGTGGTCCAGGCGATCGGCGAGGTCGACGCCACCAATCACGGCATGAGCCAGGAAGTGGGGCGCATCGCGGCCCTGAGCGCGGACGTGCTGGAGCGGGTGGGCAGCATGTCCGGCGAGATCGACCGCATCCGCCGGCAGACCGAAAGCGTGCAAGAGGTGCTGGCCGACATGCGCACGGGCGACACGGCGTTCGACAGCCTGTCCGATTCGCTGGAGGCCTTTGCCGACGCGGCGGGCAGCCTGTTGCAGGAAGCCCGGCGGCGCGGGCTCGACGTGTTCGACCGCCACTACCAGCGCATTCCCGGCAGCGAGCCGCCGCGCTACCACACCGCCTATGACCGGACCATCGAGGAGCCCCTCACGCGCCTGCTGGACAGTGTGCTGGAGGCCGTGCCCGGCGCCATCTACACCATCCTGGTGGACAACCGGGGCTACGCACCCGCCCACAACAGCCGCTTCTCGCACGCGCCGACCGGCGATCCCAAGATCGATATCGCCCGGGTCCGGAACAAGCGGATCTTCGACGATCCCGTCGGCGCGCGGCTGGCCGCCAATACCGGCGCGCAATTGTTCCAGACGTATTCGCGCGACACGGGCGAGATCGTCAACGACATCTCCCTGCCCATTTATCTGGGGCCGGAACACTGGGGCGCGGTGCGTATCGGGTTGGACTATGCCCGCTTCCAGGCCGTCCTGGACGGGCAGGGCGCCGGCCACCCGGTGGCGCAGGCGGCAGGCTGAACCGCCCCGCCCGGGAGGGGCGGCGTAGCCGCCGGCGGCGCATCGGGGAATAGCGCCGCTTTCTTCCCGCTTCTTGGCATATCGCTCAGGCCCGCCGCCTCCTAGAATCTCGGCGGGCGGCTTGCATTTCCACGTCAGCGAGCCGCAACGATCCCGTAGAGCATGTCCGAAGAAAGCGACCTCGAGAAAACCGAAGCCGCCTCTCCAAGGCGCCTGGAAAAGGCGCGCGAGGAGGGGCAGATTGCGCGTTCCCGGGAATTGGGGACGTTCATGATGCTGGCGGTCGGAGTCGGCGCCATCTGGGCGAGCGGCGGATCGCTGTACGAGGGCCTGAGCGGCGTGCTGCGCAGCGGGCTGGCGTTCGACCAGCGCGTGGCGCTGGACCCGGGCGTGATGGTGGAGCAGGCGGTCAGCGGCTTTGGCCATGCCCTGCTGACGCTGCTGCCGATCTTCGGCCTGCTCGCGGTGATCGCCGTGCTGTCCAGCGTCGTGCTGGGCGGGATCATCATTTCGACCAAGCCCCTGCAGCCCAACTTTTCCAAGCTCAGCCCGCTGGCCGGCCTGAAACGGATGTTTTCGGCGCAGACCGTCGTGGAACTGGTCAAGGCGCTGGCCAAGGCATTGCTGGTGGGCGGCGTGGCGGTCTGGGTAATCTGGCGCTATCACGACGACATGCTGGGCCTGATGCACGTGGCGCCGTCGGCCGCGCTGACCAAGGCGCTCAGCCTGGTGGCGATGTGCTGCGCCTTCATCGTCGCGTCCCTGCTGATCATCGTGATGCTGGACGTGCCCTGGCAGATTTTCAGCCACCTGAAGAAGCTGCGGATGTCCAAGGAAGACGTGCGCCAGGAGCACAAGGAAAGCGAAGGCGATCCGCACGTCAAGGCCCGCATCCGCCAGCAGCAGCGCCAGGCGGCGCGCCGGCGCATGATGTCGGAGGTGCCCAAGGCCGACGTGGTGGTGACCAACCCCACGCACTACGCGGTGGCGCTGAAGTACGACGAATCGAAGGGCGGCGCGCCGGTCGTGCTGGCCAAGGGAACGGGCATCATCGCCGCCAAGATCCGCGAGCTGGCCGCCGAGAACCGGATTCCCACATTGGAGGCGCCGCCGCTGGCGCGCGCATTGCATCAACACGTCGAGCTGGGGCAGGAAATCCCGGCCGAGCTGTATACCGCGGTGGCGGAAGTGCTGGCATGGGTTTTCCAGCTACGATCCTGGCGCTCGGGCTGGGGGCATGAACCGACAGCCCCCACCAGACTGAACGTGCCAGCCGAACTGGACCCGCAGGCAAAAACCGCAGCACAAGGAGTTTAAGGAATGAGCGCACTGCTCACCATGTTCAAGAGTAACGGCGCCGCGCATGCGCGGCTGCTGGCGGGTCCCATCCTGATCGTGATGGTGCTGGGCATGATGGTGCTGCCCCTGCCCACGTTCCTGCTGGACCTGCTGTTCACCTTCAACATTGCGTTGTCCGTGATGATCCTGCTGGTGGCCATGTTCACGCGCAAGCCGCTGGATTTTGCCGCGTTCCCGGCCGTGCTGCTGTTTGCCACCTTGCTGCGCCTGTCGCTGAACGTGGCGTCCACGCGTGTCGTGCTGCTGAACGGGCATACGGGTCCGGACGCCGCGGGCAAGGTGATCGAGGCTTTCGGGCACTTCCTGGTGGGGGGCAACTTCACCGTCGGGATCATCGTCTTCATCATCCTGACCATCATCAACTTCATCGTCATCACCAAGGGTGCCGGCCGTATCGCGGAAGTCGGCGCGCGCTTCACCCTGGACGCCATGCCCGGCAAGCAGATGGCCATCGACGCCGATCTGAACGCCGGCCTGATCGGCGAGGACGAGGCGCGCAAGCGCCGCTCGGAGGTCTCGCAGGAATCGGACTTCTTCGGCTCGATGGACGGCGCCAGCAAGTTCGTGCGCGGCGACGCCATCGCCGGCCTGCTCATCATGGCGATCAACATCATCGGCGGCCTGATCGTGGGCGTGGCCCAGCATGACATGTCGATGGGCGATTCGGCGCGCGTCTACACGTTGCTGACCATCGGCGACGGCCTGGTCGCGCAGATCCCGGCGCTGGTGATCTCCACCGCCGCCGGCGTGGTCGTGTCGCGCGTGTCCACGGACCAGGACATCGGCCAGCAGATCATCAGCCAGCTTTTCTCCAACCCCAGCGTCCTGTTCCTGACCGCCGGCATCATCGGCATCATGGGCCTGATCCCCAACATGCCGCACGTCGCGTTCCTGACGCTGGCCGGCGCGCTGGGCTGGGGCGGCTGGATGCTGCGCAAGCGCGCGCTGGCCGCGGCCGTGGCGGCCGAGGAGGTGCCGCCGCAGGCGATCACCCAGGCGCAAGCCGCCGCCGCCGAGGCCAGTTGGGAAGACGTATCCATGGTGGACCAGTTGGGCCTGGAGGTCGGCTACCGCCTGATTCCCCTGGTCGACCACGCCCAGAACGGCGAATTGCTGCATCGGATCCGCAGCCTGCGCAAAAAGTTCGCGCAGGACGTGGGCTTCCTGCCGCCCGTGGTGCACATCCGCGACAACCTGGAGCTCAAGCCGAACGATTACCGCATCCTGCTGTCCGGCGTCGAGGTCGGCAACGGCGTCGCCATGCCGGGCCAGTGGCTGGCCATCGATCCGGGCGGCGTGACGATGCAGATCAAGGGCACGCCCACCACCGATCCGGCCTTCGGCCTGCCCGCGCTGTGGATCGACGGCTCGCTGCGGGATCAGGCCCAGGTGGCGGGTTACACCGTGGTGGACGCCGGCACGGTCGTGGCCACGCACTTGAACCACTTGATGCACCGCCACGGCTCGAACCTGCTGGGCCGCCAGGAAGTGCAGCAACTGCTGGACCGCATCGGCCGCGATGCGCCCAAGCTGGTGGAGGACCTGGTGCCCAAGACGCTGTCGCTTACCGCGCTGCAGAAGGTGCTGCAGGGCCTGTTGTCGGAAGAGGTGCCCATCCGCGACATGCGCACCATCATCGACACGCTTTCCGAGCATGGTCCGCGCCTGGCGGCGCTGGCGGCCGGCTCGGGCGGCCAGCCCGACATCAACGAGCTGATCGCGCTGACCCGCCGCGCGCTGGGCCGGGCCATCACGCAGCAGTGGTTCCCCGGCGAAGGGGAGCTGCGGGTCATCGGCCTGGATGTGAAGCTCGAACGCGTGCTGTCGCAGGCCATGACGACCAGCGGGGGCCTGGAGCCCGGCCTGGCCGACACGCTGCTGCGCGAGGCGCAACTGGCGGTCGAAAAGCAGGAATCGCAAGGCAATGCGCCGGTGCTGCTGGTGTCGCCGGTCTTGCGCGCGCCCCTGTCGCGCTTCCTGCGGCATCATCTGCCGCAGCTTGGCGTCTTGTCGAACACGGAAATTCCCGATGAGCGCATCGTCCGCGTGACGGCGCTGATCGGCGGGAGCAACGGGCAATGAAGATCAGCCGTTTTTACGGGGCAAACACCCGTGACGTGATGCGCCAGGTGCGCGAGGCCCTGGGACCGGACGCGTTGATCGTGTCGAACCGCAGCGTGGAAGGCGGCATCGAGGTGCTGGCCACCGTCGATGGCGCGTTCGACGACGCGCCCGCGCAGACGCCGCCGCAGGAGTCGCCGGGTCAGGCGCGGCCGGGCCTGGCGCAGCCGGCTCACACCCCGCAGCCGCACACCCCGCAGCCGCACACCCCGCAGCCCCAGCCGCAGCCGGGTTACGCGCAGCCGTCTTACCCCCAGCCGCCCCAGGAACGCCAGCCCGCGAGTTCGCCGTTTGCCGCGCCGGCCGGGGCCGAGCGCCCGCCCGCCGCGCCTGCGGCAATGCCGTCCTTCCAGCCGCCCGCCGCGATGCCGGCGCCGGCATACGTGGCGCCCGCGCGGTCTATCGCCGCTTATCAATCCGCGTACGCCGCGTCAGCCCTGCCGGCGGACGAACCGTCGACGGCGCCGGCCTCGTTCGCGCCGCCCGCATCGCAGCCTGTCCCGCCCGTGTCGCAGCCGGCCCCGTCCGTGACGAACCCAGGCGCTCTGGCGGCGAATCGCGCCCCGGCCGCGCCGGCGGTCCCGGCAACGCCGATGCCGGCCGCCCCGGCAACGCCGATGCCGGGCGCCGCGGTGCGGGTCGAACTTCCCGCGCTTGCGCCCGCGTCGGCGCCTGTCGCCCGCATGGCCGCGGCCGCCGCGCCGTCCGTGCACATGGCCTCATCGGCCGCGCCGGCGGCCCACATGACCGCTGCGCCCTCGGCCCACATGGCCACCGCGCCCGCCACCGCCTACCAGGAATCCCGCCACTACGCCGCGCCGCCTGCGCCCGCACCCGCGACGCGCGCGGCCGACGTGCCGCCCGCCCCGTCACAACCGCCCGCGCCGCCCGCCATGGCGCGCACGCCGGACGCGCCGGTGCGCCCGCCGCACGGCACCCCGCCCGCCAGCCTGCCCGGCGATACGGCCGCCGGCCTGCAGGACGCGATCAGCGCCTTGCGCGGCGCGCTCGAAAGCCGCATGGATGGCCTGCTGTGGGGCGGCCGCCAGGGGCCGGGCCGCGAACCGGCCGGCGCCGCGCTGTTCCGCAGCCTGCTGGACGCGGGCTTCAGCACGAAGCTGGTCCGCACGCTGGTCGAACGCCTGCCGCAAGGCCTGGGCGCCGAGGCCGCGCTGAGCTGGGCGCGCAACGAGCTGGTGACGCACCTGCCCGTGCTGCGGTCCGAAGACGAATTCCTGGCCGGCGGCGTGTATGCGCTGGTCGGCCCGACCGGGGTGGGCAAGACCACCACGCTGGCCAAGCTGGCGGCCCGCTGCGTCGCCCGCGAAGGGCGCGAACAGGTCGCGATGCTGACGACCGACCTGTTCCGGATCGGCGCGCTGGAACAATTGCAGATCTATGGCCGCCTGATGGGCGTGCCCGCGCATTCGGTGCGTGACGCGGGCGAGCTGCGCCGCATCCTGGCCGAGCTGGGCAACCGCAAGATCGTGCTGATCGACACCACCGGCATCAGCCAGCGCGACCGCCTGGTGGCCGAGCAGGCCTCCATGCTGTGCAACGCAGGCAAGCCCGTGCGCCGGCTGCTGGTGCTGAACGCCGCCAGCCAGGGCGACACCCTGGACGAGGTGGCGCACGCCTACCGCAACGGCGTGGGCGAGGACGTGGCCGGCTGCATCATCACCAAGCTGGACGAGGCCACCCGCCTGGGCGCGGCCCTGGACACCGCCATCCGCCACCGCTTGCCGATCCATTACATGTCGGTCGGGCAGAAGGTGCCCGAGCACATGGAGCTGGCCCGCGCGGACGTGCTGATCGACCGCGCGTTCTCGATGGTGGAACGCGCCCGCGCGCTGTACACCCCCAGCGAAGCCGACCTGGCGTCGCTGGTGTCCTCGTCGCGCGAGCCCGACGCCGTGGACCCCGTGCGCCGCCGGCAGTTGCTGGCCTCGGCCATCCTGCCGCCGCAGGGCGGGGCGGCGTCGATCGCCGCCGCGCAGCGTCTGGACGACACCATTGCCTGGCTGGACAACGATCCGGCCTGCCTGCAGGCGCGCACCGCCTGGCGCGAGTATGTCGGCGACGGCGCGGGCGCGAGCCTGGCCGCGCTGGGCGACGAGCCGCTGGCGATGGCGCGCCGCGAGTTCTCCGCGGCCTGCAGCCGCAATCTGCTCGTGATGCACGGCAAGACGGCCATGAAGGGCGAGGCCTTGCCTGGCGGCACGCTGCTGGGCGCGGTCCTGATGAGCGACCGCGGCGCGGCGCTGGCCGCGCCGGCGCAGCAGCTCGTGCTGCCGCACGGGATGCTGACTTCCTTCGCGCCCGCGGCCCCGGCGCAGCCGGACCCGGCCGCGGCGCTGGCGGCGCGCGTGCGCTGGCTGGGCGAACGCCTGCCGTCGCTGCCGCTGGTCCATATGCTCGAGGCGGGCACGGCCGCGCTGTGGCAGTCGTTCAGCGAGCAGGGCGTGTCGTGGGTGGCGCGCTGCCCGGGCGGCCTGCGCGTATCCCAGGACGAATGCCCCACCAACCTGAACGCGGTCGGCAAGAGCGTGGGTTACCTGCCGGTGGGCCAGCCGGGCGACATGCCGGGCCTGCGCCTGGTGCGCGACGGCAAGACCGTGCCGTTGGCGCTGTGGGCGTCCGGCACCGAAGTCGTGCTGCCGGCCAAGGGGCAGGGCGCCAGCGTGCGCCTGGTCTGCGCGCGGCTGATCGACACGGTCAGCGGCGAGGTGGCGGGCCAGTTGTTCGGCGCCACGAATCTGCCCGCGTCGCAGGCCGACGCCGCCACGATTGCGCGCTGGCTGGTCCTGCAGGACGAGGCCAAGGCGGCCTTCCGCTACATGGCCAACGCCTGGCAGGCGTTGCCGGCGGTCGATGGCGCCCATACGCTGGCGCGCCAGTCGCTGATGGCGGGGCAGCTCGGCGCGGCGTGCTGGCAGCTCGCCCATTCCCCGGCCGCGGAGGTCGTGCGCGGCCCGTTGTCGGGCATCGTCGGCGTCGGATCCGAGCGCAAGCTGTCGGGCAAGATGCTGCCGGTGGCGTTGCTCAAGATGTTCGCGCTGCTAGAGATGACGGGCGGTGCGTGACCGACCCGGCGCCCGCGCGCCATCGGGCAAAAAAAAGCGGCGTGCCATGCACGCCGCTTTTTTTATCAGGACAGGAAGGCGTCAGCCCGCCACGATGGGCTTGCGCCCCGGCGCGCTGCGGGCGCCGCGGCCCTGGGCGTCGTAGGTCGACGCGCTGCCGACGCCGACGTTGCGCAGGGCGTCCAGCGACTGCTGCGTATAGCGCAGGTGCACGTCGATGAGCGCGCCATTGCGCAGGTTGATTTCGCTGGCCGAGGCCGATTTGGTCAACAGGGCCTGCCACACGCCGGAAAGCTGCGGATACTGCACCGCCGCCTGTTCGGTGCCGGCATGGCCGGCGGGCAGGCCGATCTCGCCGAGTAGGTTGTCGCGCGTCTGGCTCAGGTCGACCAGTTGCTGGGCGACGCCGCGCTTGCGCTCGGTGATGAGGTTCAGCGCCTCGACGCTGCCCTGTCCGACCAGGACCTCGGTTTCTTCCTCGAGGATCGAGGAAAATTCGGTGATCAGGGCGTCTTCCTGCTTCATGCAGGATTGCAGGGCATCGACAAGGCTCATGACGGGCTGCTCAATACAGAAGGTGAAAGAATTACTTCAGCAGGTCGCGGGCGCTGGCGATCAGGCTGTCGGCGATGCGGCCGGTGTCGATCTTGAGCTGCCCGGACGCGATGGCGGCACGGATGGCCGCGACGCGCTCGACGTTGATGTCGTTCGAGCCGTCTTGCAGGGCCAGCATCTTGCGCGATGCCGAACTCAGCGCCACTTGCGAGCTGCTCGAGCCCGTGGCGCTGCCGGCGCCATAGGCCTGGCTAACCGCGGTCTCGGCGCGGGCACCGACGGCGTCGGCCGACAGGGGCCGGTTAGTGGTCGAATTGATTTTCAAGGTTTTCTCCGCAGGGCGTCCTGGGTCGGTTTGCGACGGATCCGCCTACTTATGTCTCTGTAACGACAAGGGCCGAAGGAACTTTAGGGTATACGCACACCCGTCGCAAACGCGATTTGTAACATTATCTATAGCTGTACTTCGACCAGGGTGGCGTTGCGGACGATGCCGCTGACCACTTGACCGCCTGCGGTGCGCACCTGGACGACGGCGCCGGGCGCCGCATTGTCCAGGGCCTCGCCTTCGCTGCTGACCATGAAACCGTTGCCTCGCGCGTTGATGCGCACGTTGGTGCCGCGCATTACCGACTGGGCGTTGCGCAACGATGAACTGCGGATGGGCTGGCCGGCGTTGATCCGGAACGCGGCCGTCATCCCGGCGACCGCCTGCGGATCGGTGATGGCGCCGGGGGGCAGGGTGATCAGGTCGCCTTCGCGCGCGTCCAGGTCCGCGGGCGTCAGGGCCTGGCCCTTGGCGATCAGCCGCGAGGCCACGTAGTAGTGGCCGGACACGCTGACCGTCGCCTGCACATAGGCGGTCCAGGGCTTGGGCGCGTTGCAGCGTACGCCCACGGTCATGCGGGAGCGCAGCCGCATGCCCGACGGAAGAAATGGGGACAAAGTCTCGCAGGGCGTCAGGCGGTCGGTGCGCGGCGGGTCGATGGCGATGGCCGCTTCGCCGGGCAGGGAGGCCAGCTGTTCCTGCAGATAGGTCTGCGCCGCAATGACGACTGCTTCGGGCGCCTGGGCGGCCGACGCGTCCTGCGCCTGGGCGGCGGCGGCCGTGGCCAGCAGCAGGGCGGCAAGGCAGGCGCGCGCGTGTAGGAGTCTTGCGGAGATTTTCATGATGGATGAATTGTAGAAGTGGGCGGCGTTCGGCAATACGTGAATTGGATGAGAAATGACGGGTTATTTGGCTGATTGTGTTCAGGGTCCGGCCCCTATCATGCCGTCATCCAATGGGATAACGGTGTGCTGGACAGGCCCCGTGCGGACCCAAAGCAACGTATTGAAGGCGTCACGATGCTCGACAGGCTCAACGAAGATTTCCGGTTCTACCAGACTGCACTGGGGCTGCGCGCCCAGCGCCAGGAGGTGCTGTCCTCAAACATCGCCAACGCCGATACGCCGCATTACAAGGCGCGCGACATCGACTTCAAGGCGGCGATGCAGAACGCCCTTGAAGGGTCCAAGCGCCTGCCCGATACGTCGCTCACGCTGACGTCCGCCCGCCACATTCCGGCCAAGGCCGTGTCGCAGGGTCCGACGGACCTGCTGTACCGCCTGCCGTACCAGCCCAGCATGGACGGCAACACGGTGGACATGGACATCGAGCGCGTGCAGTTCGCCGACAACACCCTGCATTACCAGAGCACGATGCAACTGATCTCCAGCCGCATCCGGGGCCTGCAGACCGCCATCCAGGATTGATCTTTAACAGGAGCGACAGGCAATGTCCTTGTTGAGCATTTTCGATATCGCCGGTTCGGCGCTGAGCGCGCAGTCGCAGCGCATGAACGTGGCGGCCAGCAACATGGCCAACGCCGACAGCGTGGTGGGGCCGGACGGCCAGCCTTATCGCGCCCGTCAGGTCGTGTTCCAGGTCAACCCCGCCGCGGGCCAGGCGCTCGGGCAGGAAATCGGCGGCGTGCGCGTGGCCGGCGTGGTCCAGGACCAGTCGCCGCTCAAGCAGGTCTACGACCCCAAGCATCCCATGGCCGACGCCCAGGGCTACGTCAGCATGCCCAACGTCGACCCCGTGGCCGAAACGGTCAACATGATCGCGGCGTCGCGGTCCTACCAGGCCAACGTCGAGGTGTTGAACACCGCCAAGGCGTTGATGCAGAAAACCCTGACCATCGGTCAATCCTAATTTCCAGCCAGAGCGTATCCATGACCACCGTCGATCAATCCACGAGCACCACGGCCATGGGCCTGGCGCAAACTGGCGCCGCCAGCACCAGCACCGCGCAGGGCCTGCAGGACCAGTTCCTGAAGCTGCTGGTCACGCAGCTCCAGAACCAGGATCCGTTGAACCCGATGCAGAACGCGGAACTGACGTCGCAGCTGGCGCAGATCTCCACGGTGGAAGGCATCACCAATCTCAAGAACACCATGCTGGCCATCAGCGGGCAGATCGACGTATCCCAGTCGATGAATGCCGTGTCGATGATCGGCAAGGGCGTCCTGATCCCGGGTACCAAGGTCAAGGTCGGCGTCGATAGCGTCAATCCGGCGGACCGCGTGGTCACGCCGTACGGTCTGGACCTGCAGGGCGACGCCACCAAGGTGCAGGTCCGCATCTCGGATTCGAATGGCGCCGTCGTGCGCACCATCGAGCTGGGCGAGCAGAAGACCGGCGTGTACACGCTGGAATGGGACGGCAAGAACGACGCCGGCGTGGCGCTGGAGGCGGGCGCGTACAACGTGTCCGTGCTGGCGACCGACGCCGAGGGCACGAAGGTCAATTCGGAAGTGTTGAGCTACGGCATGGTCAAGAGCGTGGCGTACTCCACCAACGGCCTGCGTCTGGACCTGGGCCTGGACGGCCAGACCAGCATGCTGGACGTGCGCAAGGTGGTCGGCGCCTGAATCAGGCGGATATGAATCGGTGCCGGCGCACGGGCGGCGGCTTTTCCACTAAAGAATTAGCGATTAGCGAGAGTAAACATGGGCTTCGGACAAGGATTGAGCGGCTTGAACGCCGCTGCGCAGAACCTGGACGTCATCGGCAACAACATTGCCAACTCCGGCACCGTCGGCTTCAAGTCGGCGACCGCTTCGTTCGCTGACGTCTACGCCAGCTCGCGCGTGGGCCTGGGCGTCAAGGTCTCGGCGATCAACCAGCGCTTCACGGTCGGCTCCGTGACGGGCGGCGGCGGCGAATACGACATCGCCATCGACGGCGCCAAGGGCATGTTCCGCGTGACGGACCAGGCCGGCGCGGTCATGTATACGCGCAACGGCGAGTTCCTCGTCGACAAGAACAACTTCATCGTCAACGCCCAGGGCTACCGCCTGACCGGCTACCCGCCCGGCTCCATCGGCGCGAACCCGGTGGAACTGCAACTGCCCACGGCCAACGTGGCGCCCCTGGCCACCACTAGCGCCACGACCGTGGCCAACCTGGATGCGAATGCCAAGGTCATCTACCTGACCGACACGGTGACCTCGCCTGCCGTCAACGGTTCCGTGACGATGACCGGCACGACGCCGCCGCTGCCCGCCGATACCTATGAGTTCACGCGCGACGCCGTGGGCAATATCGTGTGGGTCAACGCGCCGCCCGCCGGCGATTACGGCACGGCGCCCAATGTCATCACGGTTGACGGAACTGGCGCCGTGACGGCGGGCGACCTTACCCAGGTTGCCGGCTACGTCGACTATACCGCCGCCGTCACCGAACTCGGCCGGCCCTTCGACCCCAAACTCTCCGACACCTACACGAACGCCTCGCCCATGACGGTGTTCGACTCCCTGGGCAATTCGCACCAGGTCATGCAGTACTTCGTCAAGCGCCCGGCCGTCGGCGGCACCAGCGTTTACGACGTGTACTACACGATGGACGGCCAGGCCATGGCGCCCACGACCGAGGCCGCCGGCGTCTGGGGCAACCCCCAGCAGTTCACGTTCAACAACGCCGGCACGCTGACCAGCGCACCGGTGGTCAACCTGACCTTCGCCCAGCCCGGCGGCACCGCCACCCCGGCCGATCCGCTGAACGTCGCGATCAACTACACCGGCACGACCCAGTACGGCAGCAACTACAAGCTGGTTGCCAAGCCCGACGGCTACACCTCCGGCGAATTCAGCGGCATCAACATCAGCACCGACGGCAGCCTGGTCGCCAGCTACACCAACGGCGAAACCCAGGTCGTCGGCACCCTCGTGCTGGCCGACTTCTCCAACCTGCAGGGCCTGCAGCCCGTGGGCAACAACGCCTGGAAGGAAACGGCGGCTTCCGGCCAGCCGATCCTGGGCCAGCCCGGCACCAACAGCATGTCGACGGTGGTCGGTCAGGCGACCGAAGCGTCCAACGTGGACATGAGCAAGGAGCTGGTCAACATGATCATCGCCCAGCGCACCTACCAGGCCAACTCGCAGACCATCAAGACCCAGGACGAAATCATGCAAGTCCTGATGAACCTGAAGTAAAGCCCGCAGGGCAAGTGACGACACCGACGACACCGACGGAATAGGCAATGGATCGAATCATCTACACCGCCATGAATGGCGCAGCGCGGATCACGGAGCACCAGGCCGCGCTCTCCAACAATATGGCCAACGTGAACACGGCGGGCTTTCGCGAGCAGATCGCGCTGTACCGCTCGGTTCCGGTGACGGACGGGGTGAGCCTGCCTACGCGTGTGTCGACGGTGGCGTCCACGCCCGGCAACAGCTTCCAGATGGGCACCATGCAGACCACGGGCCGCGACCTGGACGTGGCGCTGGCCAGCGAGAATGGCTGGATCGCCGTGCAGACGCCGCAGGGCGAAGCCTACACGCGCGCCGGCAGCCTGCAGGTCGGCGTCAACGGCCTCCTGCAGACTTCGCTGGGCCAGCCTGTCATGTCGGACCAGGGCGGCCCCATCGACGTGCCCGACCAGGCTTCGCTGACGATCACGTCGGACGGCACCATCACGGCCATTGGCGCGGGCGACCCGCCGAACAACATCCTGAACCTGGGCCGGCTCAAGCTCGTCAACCCCGACAACGCCCAGCTCGTGCACGGCGATGACGGCGTCTTCCGCATGGCGCCGGTCAACGGCCAGCCCGCGCCGCCGCTGCCGGCCGACCCGGGCCTGCGCCTGCTGTCGGGCGTGCTGGAAGGCAGCAACACCAATCCCATGGCGTCGATGGTGGGCATGATCGAAAACGCCCGCCGCTTCGAGCAACAGATGCAGGTGATCCAGCAGTCGGACCGCAACGCGGAACGCGCCAACGGCATTCTGTCGGTAAGCGCCTGATTTAAATAACATTTCGCTCGCGGCCGAGCCGCGGCACCGGAGTACTTCATCATGATGCGTTCGCTGTGGATCGCCAAGACGGGCCTGGAAGGTCAGCAGACCTCCATGGACGTGATTTCCAATAACCTGGCCAACGTCTCCACCAACGGCTTCAAGCGCGGCCGCGCGGTGTTCCAGGACCTGATGTACCAGACCCTGCGCCAGCCGGGCGCCCAGGTGGGCGACGCCACCCAGCTTCCGTCGGGTCTGCAACTGGGCACCGGCGCGCGCGTGGCGGCCACCGAGCGCATCCACACCACCGGCAACCTGAACAACACCGGCAGCGAAATGGACGTCGCCATCAACGGCCGCGGCTTCCTGCAGGTCGAACTGCCCGACGGCACGCAGGCCTACACGCGCGACGGCGCGCTGCAGCGCGACCAGAACGGCCAGCTCGTCACGGTCAGCGGCTACGTCATCCAGCCGCCGATCAACGTGCCGGACAACGCCCTGTCCATCACCATCGGCAGCGACGGCATGGTGTCGGTGACCCAGCCGGGCGCCGCCGGCGTGAACGTGCAGATCGGCCAGTTGCAGATCGCCACGTTCATCAACCCGACCGGCCTGCAGAGCGTCGGCGAAAACCTGTACCTGGAAACCGACTCGTCGGGTCCGGCCAACCTGCTGCAGCCGGGCGTGGACGGCGCGGGCTCGATCATGCAGAACTACGTCGAGACGTCCAACGTCAACGTGGCCGAAGAACTGGTCAACATGATCACCACGCAGCGCGCCTACGAAATGAACAGCAAGGCCGTCAAGACGTCGGATGAAATGCTGGCCCGCCTGACCCAACTGTGATGCTCATGTCTGTCCTGCGCCTGGTATTTGCGTCCGCGCTGGCCCTGTTGGCGGCTGGCTGCGCCATGATTCCGCCCGAGCCCATCGTGACCGGGCCGACGACGGCGGCGCCGCCGCCGCCGCCCATGCCGCTGGCGCAGCCCACGGGCTCCATCTACCAGCCCACGACTTACGGCAATTACCCCCTGTTCGAAGACCGCCGGCCGCGCAACGTCGGCGACATCGTCACCATCGTCCTGAACGAGCGCACCAATGCGTCCAAGAACGTGGCGACGAACACCAACCGCAGCGGCTCGGCCAGCCTGGGTATTGCCGCGGCGCCTTCGTTCATGGACAGCTGGGCCAACGCCAACCTGAACACCGAAGCCGAGGGCGCCAACGTGTTGCAGGGCAGGGGCGACAGCACGGCCAACAACGCCTTCACCGGCACCATCACCACCACGGTGGTCGGCGTGATGTCCAACGGCAACCTGCAGATCGCCGGCGAAAAGCAGATCGCCATCAACCGCGGCAGCGAATACGTGCGCTTTGCCGGCGTGGTGGATCCGCGCTCCATCACGGGCACGAATACTGTTTCGTCCACCCAGGTGGCCGACGCCCGCATCGAGTACCGCAGCAAGGGCGTCATGGACGAAGTCCAGACCATGGGCTGGCTGCAACGCTTCTTCCTGATCGCTTCGCCGTTCTAAATCATGAAACAACCGACTCCGATATCCGCATTGCTGTCCCTGTTGGCACGGGTGTGCGTCGCCGTCGGGCTGGCCGCGGGCGCCGGCGCGGCGCACGCCGATCGGCTCAAGGATCTGGCCAGCATCCAGGGCGTCCGGGGCAACCAGCTCATCGGCTACGGTCTGGTCGTGGGCCTGGACGGCAGCGGCGACCAGGTGCGCCAGACGCCCTTTACGCAGCAGAGCTTGACCAACATGCTGTCGCAGCTGGGCATCACCGTGCCGGCCGGCAGCAACATGCAGTTGAAGAACGTGGCCGCAGTCATGGTCACGACGACCCTGCCGGCGTTCGCGCGGCCGGGCCAGACGCTGGACGTGGTGGTGTCCTCCATGGGCAACGCCAAGAGCCTGCGCGGCGGCACGCTGCTGATGACGCCGCTCAAGGGCGCGGACAGCCAGGTCTACGCCATCGCGCAGGGCAATATCCTGGTCGGCGGCGCGGGCGCGTCGTCCGGCGGCTCCAGCGTGCAGATCAACCAGTTGAACGGCGGCCGCATCAGCGCGGGCGCCATCGTCGAACGCGGCGTGCCCACCACGTTCTCGCGCGACGGCTACATTCACGTCGAGCTGAACAGCACCGACTTCGGCACGGCGCAGAACGTGGCCACGGCCTTGAACCGCCGCTTCGGGCAGGGCACGGCCACGGCGCTGGATGGCCGCGTCATCCAGGTCCGCACGCCCATGGAGCAGGCTTCGCAGGCCCGCTTCCTGTCGCAGGTCGAGGACCTGCAGGTCACCCGCGCGCCCACCGTCGCCAAGGTCATCATCAATGCGCGCACCGGCTCGGTCGTCATGAACCGCACGGTCATGATCGAAGAGGCCGCGGTGGCGCACGGCAACCTGTCCGTCATCATCAACCGCCAGAACGAGGTCGTCCAACCGGACACGCCGTTCACGCAAGGGCAGACGGTGGTGGTGCCCAACACCCAGATCGAGGTGCGCCAGGACAATGGCTCGCTGCAGCGCGTCAGCACCAGCGCCAACCTGGCTGACGTGGTCAAGGGCCTGAACGCCCTGGGCGCCACGCCGCAGGACCTGCTGGCCATCCTGCAGGCGATGAAGAGCGCGGGCGCCTTGCGCGCCGAACTGGAAATCATCTGACGGCCATGGCATACACCCACGATGCGGCCAGCGGCAGCGCCAGGCAGGATTCGGTCTTCGACATGGGCCGCCTGTCGGACCTGAAGCGGGACGTCAAGCAGGACCCCGCCGGGACCGAGCAGCAGAAGCAGGTGGCCAAGCAGTTCGAGGCCCTGTTCCTGCAGATGATGCTCAAGCGCATGCGCGAGGCCACGCCCAAGGAAGGCCTGTTCGATTCCCAGCAGACCCAGATGCTGCAGTCCATGGCGGACGAGCAGCTTGCGCTGCACCTGGCCTCGCCGGGGATCGGGCTGTCGCAGGCGATCCTGGCGCAGATGCAGCAGGGCAAGCCCGGCGAGATGTCGGACGAGGCCATCAAGAGCATCGGCCAGGGCGGCGACCTGGATTTCGGCACGGGCGGTTCGCGCGAGGTGTCGGCGCTGCTGAACGTGATGCGCAACAACCGTCCCGCCGACCGTGCGTTGGCCGCGGCGGAAGGGGCGCCCGATCATGTGGTGGACTTCGTGTCCCGGATGTCGCGCGCGGCCAATCTGGCGTCGCAGCAAAGCGGCGTGCCGGCCCGTCTCATCATGGGCCAGGCGGCGCTGGAATCCGGTTGGGGCAAGCGCGAAATCAAGCACGAGGACGGCAGTACCAGCTTCAACCTCTTCGGGATCAAGGCCGGCGCAAGCTGGAAGGGCAAGGTCGTCAACGTGCTGACCACGGAATACGAGGATGGCGTCGCCAAGAAGGTGACCCAGCCGTTCCGTGCGTACTCCTCCTACGAGGAATCGTTCGCCGATTACGCCCGCCTGATCGGCAACAGTCCGCGCTACGAGAGCGTGACGACGGCCCGCAACGAGATCGAGGCGGCCCGGCGGATCCAGGATGCCGGCTACGCGACGGACCCGCGCTACGCCCAGAAGCTGATCGGCATCATGGGGCAGCTCCGGGGCGCCGCATCCAGCGTGGAAAATTCACGGCGGATGCTGGAAGGACTCTAAATTTGGCTGAGCTCCTGCCGTAAATGGAGTATCCAGAGATAACAGCTGCGGTTACATACGGGGCATTGTCAGCATGAATTTGTACAAAACGGCATTGGGCGGGTTGAACGTGGCGCAGGCGGGCCTGGCCACGACCGGTCATAACATCAACAATGCCACCACGGTCGGCTACAACCGCCAGCGCGTGATGACCTCCACCGCGGGCGCCCAGGCGACGACCAACGGCTACATCGGCCGCGGCGTCCAGGTCGATACCGTCGAACGCAGCTACGACAGCTTCCTGTACAAGCAACTCGTCGGCGCGCAGGGCAGCGGCGCCCAGCTCCAGGCCCAGCTCGATCAGGTCTCGCAGATCAACAACCTGTTCTCGGACCGCACCGTGGGCATCGCCCCGGGCCTGACCAATTTCTTCACCAGCATGAACACGGTGGCCAGCAAGCCCGCGGATCCCGCGGCGCGCGCCGACCTGATCGGCCAGGCCAACAGCCTGACGACCCAGATCCGCTCGGCCTACCAGGAGATGCAGAACCAGCGCGAAGGCCTGAATTCCCAGATCTCCACGACGGTGGACCAGGTCAACAGCTACCTGACCCGCATCGACGACCTGAACCAGCAGATTTCGCTGGCGTCCGGCAAGGCCGGCGGCAGCCCCCCGAACGACCTGCTCGACCAGCGCGACCAGGCCGTCATGGAACTGAACCAGCTCATCGGCATCACGACCTACGAGCAGGGCGACAAGATCAGCATTTCGCTCACCAAGGGCGGCCAGTCGCTGCTCTCGGGCAACTCCATCTACCCGCTGCAGGCCGTGCCGTCGTCGTCCGACGCAGGCCGCACCGTCCTGGCCTACACGCTGCCGGCGGGCACGGGCAAGACCGTCGCGGTCGAGATGAAGGATGCCGACGTTACCGGCGGCAAGCTGGGCGGCCTGCTGCAGTTCCGCGCGTCGTCCCTGGACGTCATGCAGAACCAGCTCGGCCAGATGGCCGTCGGCCTGGCGCTGTCGTTCAACGAACAGCACAACCAGGGCCTGGACCAGAGCGGCAATCCGGGCACGGATTTCTTCAGCATCGGCTCGCCCCAGGGCGTGCCGAACACGCAGAACAAAAGCAACGCGCAGATCTCCGGTGAATTCACCAACCTGGCGAACATCAACGCCAAGGACTACGAGATCTCGTTCGACGGCGCCAATTACCAGGTCGTGCGCTTGCCGGAAGGCGCGCAGGTCTACAACGGCCCGGCCACGGGCACGCCGCCCACCGCCACGCTGAACCTCGAAAACGAGATGGGCGTGACGCTGACGATCAACGCGCCGCCCCAGGCCGGCGACAAGTGGTCGCTGTCGCCCACGCGCGATGCCGCCCGCGACATCGAAGTCGTGATCACGGATCCGGACAAGGTCGCCGCGGCCGACGCGGAGGGTGGCGACGCCAACGGCAAGAACGCGCTGAAGCTGGCCCAACTGCAGAACACCAAGCTGCTGGGACACGGCACCATGAGCATCAACGACATGTTCGCGCAGGTCGTGAACACGGTCGGCGTGCAGACGCAGCAGATCAAGACCGCCGCCACCGCGCAGGTCAACCTGATCAAGCAGACCACGGCGGCACAGCAGGCGGTGTCGGGCGTCAACCTGAACGAAGAGTACGTGAGCCTGTCGCTCTACCAGGAGCAATACCAGGCCAGCGCTCGCATCATCGATGTGGCGAGCACCATTTTTGACACGCTGTTGGGCCTGCGCGGCTGATCAGAACGTTGATTGTGAATACTAGAAAGCATTTCGGAGCTGCACCATGCGTCTGAGCACCACGATGATGTACACGAACGGCCTGAGCGGCGTGCTCGCCCAGGAATCCGACATGAATCGCCTGGTTGAGCAGGTCGGCAGCGGCCGCAAGTTCCTGAGCCCGGCGGACGATCCGCTGGCGGCGTCGTTGTCGATCGGCGTCGCGCAGACGCAGAGCATGAACTCGACGTATGGACTGAACCGCAACACGGCCAAGACCAACCTCGGGCAGGAAGCCAACGTCCTGGACTCGATCACGACCGCATTGCAGGATGTGCGCACGCGCGTCGTGCAGGCCGGCAACGGCACCTTCGCCGACAGCGACCGCCAGGCGTTGTCGACGGCGCTCAAGAGCGCCCGCGACGCGCTGCTGGGCCTGGCCAACAGCACGGACGGCAACGGCCAATACCTGTTCTCGGGTTACGAGGGCAGCGTCGTGCCGTACGCCCAGGACGCCACCGGCAAGATCGTCTACAGCGGCGCCACCGGCGAACGCACGGTGCAGGTCGACCAGTCGCGCCAGCTTTCCACCAGCGACCTGGGCAGCGACATCTTCAATCGCGCCAACCCGGGTTCGCAGGCGTATGTCGCCACCGCTTCGCCGGCCAACGCCGGCACCGCCGAGTTCGGCACCGTGTCGGTCACCCCGAACAGCGCCAACATCGGCAAGAATTTCAGCCTGCAGTTCGAATCCGATCCCGCGACGGGCAACATGGGTTACCGCGTCATCACGACGGAACCGAATGCGACCCCGCCCGTCCCGCCGGTGATCAGCCCCGCGCCGCCGGCCGGCCCGACGGCGTACACGCCGGGCACCAGCATCGACTTCGGCGGCGTCGCCGTGGTGGTCAAGGGCACGCCGCAGAATGGCGACGTGATCGACGTCGAGAACATCCAGTCGGCCGACCTGGACATGTTCGCCACGCTGGACAGCCTGATCAAGGTGCTCGACTCGCCCATCGCGGGCGACGAGAAGGCGCTGGCTCGCCTGAACAATGAACTGGCCACCGCCAACAAGAAGCTGGCCTCGAACTACGACAACGTCCTGACGGTCGGCGCCTCGGTGGGCGCGCGCCTGAACGAGCTGGAGGCGCTGGACGCCACCGGCACGCAGAAGGGCCTGTCGTACTCGAAGTCGCTGTCGGACCTGGAAGACCTGGACTACTACGCCGGCGCCAGCCAGCTTGCGCTGCGGCAGGTGGCCTTGCAGGCGGCCTCGGCCGCGTTCATGACGATCCAGGGGTCCAGCCTGTTCAGCCGCAAGTGATGCGATAAGTTTCGGCGCCGCGCCGGTTCATGGCGCTGCGCGTGGCGCACCTTTCGGACGCTGCCGGCCAGGGGCCGGGGCGTCCGTGGTGCGTGTAGGGTAGGTAGTGTCGTTTTTCGTTGCTCAACGCTCGGATATTTCATGCTTGGTAATTTGAAAGTTCGCACCTGTATCATCCTGGTGCTGTTGCTCTTCTCGGGCGCCATGTTCATCTCGAACGGCGTGGCGTGGATGGGATTGAATTCCAGCAATGACAAGCTGGGACAGATCAACGCCGCCTATTCCAACCAGGCGACGCAGCTGCAGCGCGCCTACAGCATCTTCCTGCGCGGCCGTCTGCTGCTTGCAACGTCGCTGATGGACATGCAGCAGGGCAAGACCGAGCAGTCCACCTCGCAGGCGCAACGCGCCGATTCGCTGATGGCCGAAGGCGTGAAGACGCTGAATGAATTCCGCAAGGCCCCGCGCATGGCCGGCTCGGAAGACCTGGTGCAGAAGCTCGAGGCGGCCTACAAGCAGTTCGACGACGTCTACCAGCGCCAGTCCTCCGCCCTGAAGAATCTCGCCATCCAGCAATACCTGGACCTGAACGACGCAGGCAGCGCCGCGAACACCGCGTTCCGCGAAGCCGTCAACAACGTGCTGCAGTTCATCGACACCCGCACCAACGAATTGGCCGCGCAGGCTCAGGTCGATCACGACATCTCGCGCATCGTCACCATCGTGATGCTGGCCATCGCGCTGGTGCTGGCCGTCGGCTGCTGGATCTTCATCAACCGCACCGTGCTGCGTCCGCTGCACGAAGCTGGCGACCATTTCGAGAAGATCTCGGCGGGCGATTTCACCGGCCGCATCGAAGTGCGCAGCACGAACGAAATCGGCCACCTGTTCGGCGCCATCAAGCGCATGCAGGAAAGCCTGACCCGCACCGTGTCGACGGTGCGCCGCGGCGTGGACGAGATCAACCTGGGCGCGCGTGAAATCTCGGCCGGCAATACGGACCTGTCCAGCCGCACCGAGCAGCAGGCCGCCTCGCTGGAAGAGACCGCTGCCTCGATGGAAGAGCTGGCCTCGACCGTGAAGCAGAACGCCGACAACGCGCGCCAGGCCAACCAACTGGCCGCCAGCGCGTCGGACGTGGCCGAGCGCGGCGGTTCGGCGGTATCGGAAGTGGTCAGCACCATGCAGGCCATCTCGGCCAGCTCGCGCAAGATCTCGGAAATCGTGTCGGTCATCGACGGCATCGCGTTCCAGACCAACATCCTGGCGCTGAATGCCGCGGTGGAAGC
>NZ_FNYM01000034.1:0-5552 GCF_900108985.1 Achromobacter sp. NFACC18-2
CGATGACGCCGATGTTGACGGACTTGCAGACCTGCTCGACGTGGGCGGCGATGCCGTCCTGCGAGGCTTCAGTCAGGTAGTGGGGCAGCAGCAGCACGCCCTTGGCGCCCTGGCGCTCGGCTTCCTGGGCGTAGGCGATGGCGGTGCGGGTGGGGCCGCCGGCGCCGGCCAGAATGGGCACCTTGCCCTTGCAGGTCTGCACGGCGGTGCGGATGACGTCGGAATATTCCTGGGGCGCGAGCGAGAAGAACTCCCCGGTGCCGCCCGCGGCGAACAGGGCGGTGGCGCCGTAGGGGGCCAGCCATTCCAGGCGAGCCGCGTAGCTCTTGGCGTTGAAGTCGCCGTTCTGGTCGAAGTCGGTCACCGGGAAGGAAAGCAATCCTTCCGAAACGATGTCTTTGAGTTCCTGCGGAGTCGTCATGGCTGTCTTCCAAATAGAGGAATGGGATGAGAGGGGGTGCCGAAGTACGGTCGCTGCCGAACCTGCGATGTAAGTCATCGTACAACATACAAGTTGGGATAACAACTGGGTCTTCAGCAAATTGTTGTCGTACAACGTGTCGCCGTAGCGGAGGGCGATTTAGGAATTTCCCTAGATTGAATCCCGGCGCAGGCCCGGCTATTCTCCCGCTTCATTGTCGTACGACAACGTACAAGAACGACGACAATTCCATATCCCTAGGAGACAAGCTTGAAGGCATTTCCCGTGTTGCGCCGTCTTTCCGCCGTCCTGGCGCTCGCCGCCGTGTGCGCCGCTCCCGTCCACGCTGCCGATGATTGGCCGTCCGGCAAGGCCATTACCCTGATCGTTCCGTTTGCCGCGGGCGGCACGTCCGACATCCTGGGCCGCCTTATCGCGCAGGAACTGGGCACCACGCTCAAACAGACCGTCGTGGTCGAAAACAAGGGTGGCGCGGGCGGCGTGCTGGGCGCGGATGCCGTGGCGCGTGCCAAGCCGGATGGCTACACGCTGCTGCTGGGCACCATCGCCACGCACGCGATCAACCCGTCGCTGCTGCCGAGCATCAACTACAACGCCGCGAAGGACTTTTCGCCGGTGATCCTGCTGGGCAGCATTTCCAACGTGCTGCTGGTGGGCGCGAATCAGCCGTACAAGAGCGTGCAGGACGTGGTCGCGGCGGCCAAGACCAACCCGGACACGATCGCCTTCGGCTCGGCCGGGCAGGGCACGTCGCAGCACCTGTCGGGCGAAGTGTTCAAACAATTGACGGGCGCGCACCTGACGCACGTGCCGTACCGCGGCAGCGCCCCGGCCATCCAGGACCTGATCGGCGGCCAGATTCCCAGCTCGTTCGAGACCGCCCTGGTCGCGCTGCCGTACGTGCAGAGCGGCAAGGTCCGGGCGCTGGCCGTGACGTCGGCCAAGCGGACCGCCGTGCTGCCGGACGTGCCGACCATGCAGGAAGCCGGCGTGTCGGGCTTTGACGTGAGCAGCTGGCAAGCCATCTACGCGCCGGCCAATACGCCGCCCGCCGTGGTCGAGAAGCTGAACAAGACCATCGCCGACATCGTCGCCAAGCCCGAGGTGAGCGCGAAGATGCAGGGACTGGGCCTGGCCTACACGCCGAACACGCCGGCCCAGTTCGCGGACTTCCAGTCCGCCGAGCAGGCGAAGTGGGCAAAGATCATTGCGGACGGCAAGCTCAAGCCGCAGTGATGCGTGGCAGGACATGAAAGCGCGGGGCCGGCTGCGAGCCGGCCCGCGTGCTTTACCGGGAACCGCTGGCCGCCGCCAGCAACACGCCGCAGGCGACCAGCAGGCCGCCGAATACGCGATCGATCCCCTGGCGCGCGGCAAGCAGCCGGTCGCGGACCGCACCCGATGAAAAACACACGGCCACCACGCTGAACCACGCCACGTGCGCCAGCGAGATGAAGGCGCCATAGCCGATCTGCACCGCCAGCGGCGTGTCGGGCCGCACCACCTGCATGAAGAGGCTCACGATGAAGACCGTGGTCTTGGGATTGAGCGCATTGGTGAGCAACCCGGTGCGCAGGGCCGCCGCATCGGACATCGCCGCCCTGGCGCCGTCGCCGGCCGGGCCGGCGGGCCGGGCGCGCAGCATCGTGATGCCCAGATAGACCAGATAGGCCGCGCCGGCCAGCTTGATGGCATTGAAGAGCCAGATCGACTGCTGGATCAGCAGCGCGACGCCCACCAGGGTGTAGCCGACGTGGATCAGGACGCCCAGGCCGATGCCCAGGGCCGTCAGCACGCCCGCGCGCCGAGACAGCATCAAACTGTTGCGCGTGACCATCGCAAAATCCGGCCCCGGGCTCACGACGGCGAGCATGGTAATTGTGATGACAGCTATCAGTTCGGTCATGGCGTATCCTGGCGAATAAAACACTGAATGGCCAGGATGCTAGCGGCTGGAATCGAAGGCGTATAACGATGTTTTCTGACAATCATGGTGACTTGGACTCACCATCATCCGATGCGCGCCTGCCGTCCTTGCTGGCGCTGCGGTGCTTCGAGGCGGCCGCCCGCCATGAGAATTTCAGCCATGCGGCGGCCGAGCTGCATCTGACGCATGGGGCGGTCAGCCGGGCCGTGCGCCTCGTCGAAGACGAGTTGCAGGTGGCGCTGTTCGATCGGCGCAATCGGCGCGTGTTCCTGACGGACGCCGGCCGCACGCTGGCCCGCGCGGTGGGCAGTGGCCTGGGCCTGATGCGCCAGGCGGTCGGTGAGTTGCGCGCCAGTGCGCGGCTAGGGCGCCGCTGGGTGCTGTCGTGCGAGCCGACGCTGCTGATGCGTTGGCTGATCCCGCGCTGGCCGGATTTCCAGGCGCGGCATCCCGATATCGACGTGCATCTGGTGGCGGGCGGCGGGCCGTTTTCGTTTGCCAGCGGCATCGACCTGGCGATCCGCCGCGATGACTTTGCCTGGCCCGACAGCCATTACGCCGCGCCCTTGTTCGCGGAACGGGTAGGCCCGGTGTGCCATCCCGGCAAGCTGGCCGCGTGGTTCGACCAGAAAAATGCGGGCCTGGCGCTGAAGGCGGACGCGCCGCGCCTGCATACGCGCACGCGGCCGGGCGCGTGGCGGGAATGGGCGGCCGCCGCCGGGCAGCCTGCGCCCGATGGGTCGGGGCAGGCCTTCGATCATTTCTATTTCAGCCTGCAGGCCGCGGTGGCGGGCCTGGGGGTGGCGATCGGTCCGTGGCCGCTGGTGCGCGACGACCTGGAGAGCGGCGTGCTGGCCGCCCCGATGGGCTTCGTCGAAGACGGATCCCGGTACTGCCTGCTTGCGCCCCAGCCCGTGCAGCCGGGCAGCCCGCAGGGCGACCTGCTGGCGTGGCTACAGGCGATGGCATAGCCGCAGGCGCCGCATGGCGCGGCGCCTGTGGATCTGATGTCAGGCAATGGCGATCAAACAATGGCCATCACACCGGCCCTCAGGCAACGGCCAGCTTGCCGTCCACCATGCGCGTCAGCCCCAACGGATTTTCGCGCTTGATGCCGTCGGGCAACAGGGCGTCGGGCAGGTCCTGGTAGCAGACCGGACGCAGGAAGCGGCGGATGGCGGTGGCGCCGACCGAGGTCGAGGCCGGGTTCGACGTGGCCGGGAACGGGCCGCCGTGGACCATGGCATGGCTCACTTCCACGCCCGTCGGGTAGCCGTTTGCCAGGATGCGGCCGGCCTTGCGCTCCAGCACGGGCAGCAGCGCGCGCGCGTCGTCCAGGTCGGCATCGTCCACGAACAGCGTGGCGGTGAGCTGGCCTTCCAGGTGCTCGGCCACGGCGCGGACCTGCGCCGCATCCATGCAGGCCACGACCAGCGAGGCCGGGCCGAAGACCTCGGCTTCCAGTTCGCGCGACGCCAGGAACTGGTCGGCGCTTGCGCCGAACACCACGGCGCCCGCCGCGTTGCAGGCTGGATTGGATGGTTCGCCACGGCCCACGGTCGATACGCTGGCGTGGCGGGCCAGGGCATCGGCCCCTTGCTCATAGGCCGAGAAGATGCCCGGCGTCAGCATGGTGGCGGCGCCCTTGGCCTTGACGGCGTCGGCGGCGGCCTGGCGGAAGCGGTCCAGCGCCGGGCCCTCGATGCCGATGACCAGGCCCGGGTTGGTGCAGAACTGGCCCACGCCCATCGCCAGCGAGTCCACGAAACCCTTGGCGATGGCTTCGGCGCGGGCTTCCAGCGCGGCCGGCAGCAGGAACACGGGGTTGATGCTGGACATTTCCGCGTAGACGGGGATGGGCACCGGGCGGGCGTTGGCGGCGTTCACCAGCGCCAGGCCGCCGCGGCGCGAACCGGTGAAGCCGATGGCCGTAATGGCGGGATGGATCGCCAGCGCCGTGCCGATTTCATTGCCGGCGCCGAACAGCAGCGAGAACGTGCCCTCGGGCAGGCCGTGCTTGGCGACGGCCTGCTGGATCGCGCGGCCGACCAGTTCGGACGTGCCGGGGTGGGCGTTGTGCGCCTTGACGACGACCGGGCAGCCCGCGGCCAGCGCCGACGCCGTGTCGCCGCCCGCGACCGAGAAGGCCAGCGGAAAGTTGCTGGCCCCGAACACCGCGACCGGACCCAGGGGCACGTTCGCCAGGCGCAGGTCGGCGCGCGGCAGGGGCTGGCGCTCGGGTTGGGCCGGGTCGATGGTGGCGTCCAGGAAATAGCCGTCGCGCACCACGCGGGCGAACAGGCGCAATTGGCCCACGGTGCGGCCGCGTTCGCCCTGCAGGCGGGCGACCGGCAGGCCGGTTTCCTGATGGGCGCGCTCGATGAGCGCATCGCCCAGGGCCAGGATGCCCTCGGCGATGCTTTCCAGGAACTGGGCGCGCGTCTCCAGCGGCAGGGCGCGGTACGGGTCGAAGGCCGCGCGGGCCAATTCGGCGGCGCGGGACACGTCATCGGACGAGCCGGCGGGGTAGGCGGGTTCCAGGCGTTCGCCCGTGGCGGGATTGATGGCGTATTGGGCAGCGCCCGCGCCCAGGACGGCGGTCGAGCCGATCAACATCTGGCCGGTCAGGTTCATGGTCATCTCCAGAAAAGGGACGCCCGGTCGAAAGGACGGGCGGTTTTGCCTGCGGCGGGTCCGGGGAAAAAAATGCCCCCGGACCGGGGGCAGGCAGTAAGCGGGTGGCGCGAGGCTTACTCGGCGCCGGACTTCTTGATCAGGGCGGCCAGCATTTCCATCTCTTCGCCGGTCAGGTCGGTCAGGGGTGCGCGCACCGGGCCTGCATCGTGGCCGACAAGCTTGGCGCCGGCCTTGACGATGCTGACGGCGTAGCCGGCCTTGCGGTTGCGGATTTCCAGGTAGGGCAGGAAGAAGTCATCCAGCAGACGGTTGGTGGTGTCGCTGTCGCCGGCGGCGATGGCGTTGTAGAACTCCATGGCCATCTTGGGCACGAAGTTGAAGACGGCCGACGAGTAGACGGGCACGCCCAGCGCGCGGTAGGCGGCGGCGTAGACCTCGGCGGTGGGCAGGCCGCCCAGGTACGAGAAGCGGTCGCCCAGCTTGCGGCGGATGCGGACCATGGATTCGATGTCGCCAATGCCGTCCTTGAAACCGACCAGGTTGGGG
>NZ_FNYM01000028.1:0-37379 GCF_900108985.1 Achromobacter sp. NFACC18-2
CTTCAGCCGGCCCGGCAAGCCGACGGACAATGCGCAGTGCGAATCCTTCAATGGCCGCTTCCGTCAGGAATGCCTGAACAGCCACTGGTTCTTGTCATTTGCCGACGCCAAGGAGAAAATCGACGCCTGGCGGACGTACTATAACGAGGTTCGTCCCCACTCCGCGCTGAAGTGGCAGGCACCTGCTGAATACGCGCGCCAGCACTTGGCCAGCGGCCATAGTACCAACCTCAATGAGCCGGAAATCTCTACTTCTGATCCGGACTAATTCGGGGTTAGGGTCATGAGCCGGAAATCTCTACTTCTGATCCGGACTAATTCGGGGTTAGGGTCAAACGCCGGAAATCTCTACTTCTGATCCGGACTAATTCGGGGTTAGGGTCACGAGCCCGACGGCGGTAAGCCGGGACGTATAACTATGGCTTGTCGTCCTTGAGGGACAGCGTTCCGCGAGATTCGAGCAGCCGCCGCGTGTTCTCCAGTTCCTTTTGCAGCAACTCGGCGTCGGGCAACACTGTCCGGTAGTTGGCCGCCATCACCTTGGTCGGCAGACCATCCAATGCATACCGCGCCAGGGCATGGCCCTTGTCAGCGCACAGGATCAGGCCCACCGGCGGGTTCTCATCCGGGTAGGCCCAATGCTCCTTGGCATAGTTGCAGTACATATGCATTTGTCCTACATCGGCATGGGTCAGGCTGCCCAGTTTCAGGTCAATAATGACCAGGCAGCGCAGCTTGCGATGGAAGAACAGCAGATCCACCCGATACCAGGTTTGGTCGATACGTAACCGACGTTGCCGCCCGACGAAGGTGAAGCCTTCGCCCAGTTCCAGCAGGAAGTCTTCCAGCCGCTGGATCAAGGCCGCTTCCAGGTCGGATTCCGAATACTCGTCCTTGAGGTCGAGGAACTCCAGCACATACGGGTCTTTGATGGCGTCATTGGGCGCGACGGCATCCTCTGGCTTGGCCACCGAACCCTTGACCAGCATCGCCGCCTTGTCTTTTGACAAGGCCGTGCGCTCGTAGAACTGGCTACCGATCTGCCGATCGAGCTGGCGCACGCTCCAGCCCCCACGCAGCGCCTCGGCCTCGTAGAACTGACGGGCATGGTCATCCTTGACCGACAGCAGCCGGACATAGGCCGACCAGGGTAGCGTGAAGACCTGGGCCAATTCGGAGAGGTCGAATTTCCGAGACACTGTCTCGGAATTCTCGATGGGCAGTCCGTCTCCAGATTTCCGAGACAGTGTCTCGGAAATTGCCTCAAGGGGGTAAGCGACGAAGAAACGCCGCATGTTCTCCAGGTTGTCCGGGCTGAACCCGCGCCCGAACCGGGCCGTCAGGTCGGCGGACAACCGCGCCATCAACTGCTCGCCGTAACCGGCCCGCCGCCTCCCTTTCTGCTCGGCTTCGACGATCCGTCGGCCAATCTCCCAATAGCTGGCCGTCATCAGCGCGTTGACACTGCGCGCCGCCGCCTGGCGCGCCGCGTCCAGCAACTCGACGATGCCGCCGTGGATGCCGGCATAGCCGGCCGGTAAGGCAGCGGGTTTCCGCGCTGCCACGGGCGTCTTCCTTGTCATGCTGTCACCTCCATAGAACGGGACGCCCCGGTAATCGCCAGCCGCCGATTCGCCACCAGTTCGGCAACACCCCGTACCGGCTTGTCCTCGGCATGAACATAGTGCATACACATCGCCACGGTCTTGTGACCTGTGAGCTTCATGCCCACCTTGGTCGGCACGCCCGAATTGGCAATGTCGGTCGTCGCCCGGTGGCGGATGCCATGCGTGCCGACATGCGGCACATCAGCGGCCTTGAGCACGCGCGTCCAGCCGCCGTAGTGTTCGCCGTGGGTCATGTGCCGCATCGACTACGGACTTGGTGAGCTTGATTTTCGCCATGATGACTCCTCGGAAAGCCCGGCTTCCAAGAGCCGCATGGGAGCCACGCGAAGGGAAGCCGGGTCAAGTTCCGGAAAGCACCGGCATATGTTGAACTCGCCTAAGTGATTGATAAACCTGCTGTATCTAGCCTTGGCGTAGTCCAGCGAATAGCGGTACTAGAGTCATCGTGAAACAAAAAAAAAGCGCCAGACAGCAATCTGGCGCTTTCTTCCTTCCCGGGCCATCAGCCCTTCAGGCAGTTGCTCATGAACGTCTTGCGCCCATCGCCGGTGAGTTTCTGCTCGGCGGCCTTGGCGTTGCAGTCCTTCATCTTCTGCTGCTGCGGCGTCAGTTGCTTGGCGGGCTCTTCGCCCTTCAGGCAACTGCTCATGAAGGCCTTGCGGTCATCGCCCTTCTTGCCCTCCGCGGCCTTGTTGCAGTCCGACATGCGCTGCTGCTGCGGCGTTGGCGTCTTGGCGGTTGACGGGGCGGCGGGGGTCTGCGCCTGCGCGCCGGCGAAACATGCGGACAACAGAATGGCCGAAGCCAGCTGGCTGATACGGGAAAGCATGAATTCCTCCCTTGAGCGCCCACGAGCGTGAGGACACGCGCAATGCGGGCGGCACGGTCCGCCGGCCAAGGCGCCGGCCCGGTCATCATCGGACAATCCCCGCGCCTTCGCAACATCCGCCGCAACCTGTTACCCATTCATCCGTCTGGCCCGTTGTCTCCCCGCCCGGAAAGGAGTGAGATACGCATAACCCGCGCCGCGCCATGCCACGAACGCCAGACCGCGCGCCTCAGGAGACAACCATGAAGCCACTCGTCCTTGCCACGCTGGCCCTGCTGGCCGGCCTGACCGGCCTGTCCGGCGCCGCCGGCGCGCAGAGTCTTGCCTACGGCATCACGCTCGGCAACGTCCAGGCCGTGCGCGACACCACCCGCAACGTCTCCACCATCACCGGGTTTCTCGCCAACCAGTCCGACCGCGCCGTCAACAGCGTGCTCCTGACCTACGTCCTCTACGACGCGCAGGACCGCGAAGTGGGCCGGGTGCGCGAGGACGTCGTCGGCCCCCTGGCGCCCGGCCAGATCAAGGTGGTCAAGGCCATCACGCCCCTGGAATTCACCCGCGTCAACGCGCTGGACGTGGCCGCCCGCTAGCGCCGGCGGCGCCCGGACGGATCAAAAAACCCTTTTCGAATCAGGGTCTAGACAGGCGGCGATCAGGTCAGTTATGGGAAAATCCTGGCTGCCGGCTCGATAAAAGGGGCTTCCACACGAAGCCCCTTCGTGCGTCTGCCGGCGCGCCAGCAAGCCTGGCCTCGATACTAGGAAGTGAAGATCATGTTTCCCAAAAGACTCTCTGAAGGCTACCAATCTTTCCTGGACGGCCGCTTCCAGACGGAAAGCAGCCGCTATCAAAAGCTGGCCGAAATCGGCCAAAGCCCGGAAATCCTGATCATCGGCTGTTGCGACTCGCGCGTGTCGCCCGAAGTCATCTTCGACGCGGGCCCCGGCGAAATGTTCGTGGTCCGCAACGTGGCCAACCTCGTTCCGCCCTGTGATCCGGACTCGGAATCGTCGTACCACGGCACCAGCGCCGCCATCGAATTCGCGGTCAGCGGCCTGAACGTCAAGCACATCGTCGTGCTGGGCCACGCGTCCTGCGGCGGCATCCGCTTCTTCTTCGACGACGCCAAGCCGCTGGCCAAGGCCGACTTCATCGGCAAGTGGATGTCCCAGATCGAACCCGTGGCCAAGCGCCTGGACCGCGGCACCGGCGACCGCCAGGCCAACCTGAAGCGCCTGGAACTGGCCACCGTCGAGCACAGCCTGAACAACCTGATGACGTTCCCGTCCATCCGCCGCCGCGTCGAAAAGGGCGAACTGGAATTGCACGGCACGTACTTCGGCGTGGCCACCGGCGTGCTGTTCCTGCGCGACCCGGCGACGGGGGAATTCAATCCCTGCGTGGAAACGGGCGTCACGGAGTAAGCGGCGCGCGGCGATTGCATGTTTCCTGTCTTCCCGCTCGTCATCCACAGACGGGCTGGACAGTGTTCGCTCCCATGCGCAACACTGACGCCTCTCACAGACAGGGAACCCCATGAAAATCTTCTTCTCGCCAGCTTCCCCCTTCGTCCGCAAATGCATGGTCATCGCCCATGAGCTCGGCCTGGCCGACCGCATTGAAAAGCTGCCCAGCGCCGCCGGTCCCGTCGCTCGCGACCAGACCATCATCCCGAGCAATCCGCTGGGCCAGGTTCCCACCTTCATCACCGATGAAGGCCAGGCGCTGTTCGACAGCCGCGTCGTCTGCGAATACCTGAACGACCTGGGCGGCGGTTCGTTTTTCCCCGCCGGCAAAGACCGCTGGCAAGCGCTGACGGAGCAGGCCATGGCCGACGGCATGCTGGGCGCGGCGCTGCTGGCGCGCTACGAGGCGGTGCTGCGTCCCGAGGCGTTGCGCTGGGACGCCTGGGTCGAGGGGCAGTTGGGGAAGGTGCGCGACGGCCTCGCGCTCATCGAGAAGAACGCCGCGGGCCTGGACGGCCGGGTGGACATCGGCACCATCACCATCGGCTGCGCGCTGGGCTACCTGGACTTCCGCTTTCCGGATCTGGACTGGCGCGCGTCGCATCCGGCCGCCGCGGCCTGGTACGCAGGCTTCAGCCAGCGCCCCTCGATGCAGGCGACCAAACCCTGATCGAACGCGCCAGCGCCACCGCGTTGCATCAAAGCCCCTGGACCGCATGGACAGGGGCTTTGTTGTTCAATGCGACGACACGAAGGTCGCGTCCGCGAACGGCGGCAAGGCAAAGCCCAGCCGCATGCGCCGGGCCTCGGCCGCGGGCGTCAGGCCGAACAGGCGCTTGAACTCGCGGCTGAACTGGGACGGGCTGGTGTAGCCCACGGCCAGGCTCGCCGTCTCCGCCGTCAGCGCCTGCCGCACCATCAGCAGGCGCGCCTGATGCAGGCGCGTCGATTTCACGTACTGCATGGGTGACGCCTGCGTAACCGCCTTGAAGTGGCTGTGAAAGCTTGGGACGCTCATGCCCGCCTCGGCCGCCAGCCGCGTCACGTCCAGCGGTTGCGCGAACTCCGCGTGGATGAGACGCAGGGACCTGCCGATACGGCCAAATGCCCCCCGCATGGCCAGCGCTTCCCGCATCGAACTGCCTTGCGGGCCGGTCAACACCCGGAAATAGAGTTCGCGCAGCAGCGCGGGACCCAGCACTGCGGCCTCCAGCGGCCGGTTCAAGGCCTCGATGAAGCGCAACACCGACGCACGCATCCGGTCGTCCATCGGGGTCGACATCATGCTTTGCGGCGCCTGGGCGGGCGCCGCCGATCCGGCGTCGTCGATCTGCGCCATCAGTTCCGCCGCCAGCACGAAGTCCAGGTGCAGGTAGAGCGCGAGCAGCGGACGTTCGGGCGTGGCGTCGGTCTCCATGCTGAAGGGCACGGGCACGGACACGGCCAGGTAATGCTGCTCGTCGTACAGATATTGGCGATTGCCGAAGTACCCGCGCTTGCGGCCTTGGCAGACGATCACGATGCCGGGGTCGTAAAGCACGGGCGTACGCGCCAGCGGACCGTTGGCGCGCAGCACGCGCACGCTGGGCAGGGCGGTGAGGTTGTAGCCCTCATTGGGGGCCAAGTCGCGCAGCAGCGCCACCATGGGGGTGACCGCGCAAGGCGGGGCCCCGGCGCCATCCTCGGCCGCAGCGGAAACGGACATAGTTTTGTGCAAGAAATATAGGGAAATCTGGCTTATTCAGCGCCATCGGCAAGACTAGCATGCACTCTCCTTTAGACATCACAGACATTTGAGAGAAGATCGATGGCATCCCCCAAAACCCTGCTCATCACAGGCGTCAGCAGCGGCTTTGGCCGCGCGCTCGCCGAAGAGGCCCTCGCAGCCGGCCATCAGGTCGTCGGAACGGTGCGCACCGTCCAGGCCCGGCTCGCGTTCGAAGCCCTGTCCCCCGGCGCCGCGATCGGCCGTGTGCTGGACGTGACCGACTTCGATGCCATCGACGGCGTCGTGGCGGAGGTCGACGCCCAGGTCGGCGGCATCGACGTATTGGTCAACAACGCGGGCTACGGGCACGAGGGCGTGATGGAAGAATCGCCGCTGTCGGAAATGCGCCGCCAGTTCGATGTGAACGTGTTCGGGGCGGTCGCGATGATCAAGGCGGTCCTACCCTTCATGCGCCAGCGCCGACGTGGCCACATCCTGAACATCACCTCCATGGGCGGCCACATCACCATGCCCGGCATCGCCTACTACTGCGGCAGCAAGTTCGCGCTGGAAGGCATTTCCGAGGCGCTGGGCAAGGAGGTGCGATCCCTGGGCATCGCCGTGACGGCCGTGGCGCCGGGATCGTTCCGCACCGACTGGGCTGGCCGGTCCATGGTACGCACGCCGCGCTCGATTGCAGACTATGACGGCATCTTCGACCCCATCCGCCAGGCCCGCGAAGCGAAAAGCGGCAGGCAACTGGGCGATCCGCGCAAAGCGGCGCGCGCAATGCTTGCGGCCATCGCCGCGGAGCATCCGCCCACCCATCTGCTGCTCGGCAGCGACGCCCTGGCCCTGGTGCGCGACAAGCTGTCCGCCTTGAGCCAGGAAATGTCCGCCTGGGAGGCGCTGACCGTTTCCACGGACGGGGGTGGCATGGACGAGGTCTCCGCGCGCAGTTGAACGTTGCAGGTGCCCGGTGGGGTATACCCCGGCGCACCGCGCGGGCAGCTCCCACCTCTGTTACATTGAACTTGTAACTCGCTGGACGGACCAACTTTCAGGCCAACCACGAACAGGAGCCCCGCATGAACGTTGCTGCGATCTCCGCTGTTTCCGGCGCTGCCGCGCCCTACCCCGCGCGCGCGTCGATGCTGGATGAAAACCGCCCCGCCTGGGAAGCCGAACAGGCGGCGCGCACCCACGCTGCCCAGCAGGCCCAGCGCACGGCACGGGCCCAGGACGCCTGGGAAGCCCGGCGTATCGAACAGGCCGAGGCCGCCAGATCGGTCCGCGCCGATCAAGACGCATCGGCGGTCCGCGACCGGGCGCGCTCCCCGGCCTCGCCGCTCGTGCTCGCCGCCCCGGCGCTCAACGTCGACGAATTGCGCGATCTCTATGCCGAATCCCGGATGCGGCGCGCCGTCGAGGAATTTTCCGCTCGCCCGGATCCGCTGGCGCAGCGCGCCGACACCGCCAATGACTGGGGCACCATCGAAGGGCTGGCCCCGTTGCAGCCCTACCGCGTCGCGATGGGCAATCCGCAGGTCGAGCTGCAGGCGGCCGCGGCGCTGAAGGCTGCCGGCATCGGCGTGCCGAAGGTCGCCAACATCGGCCCCACCGAGAACGCCACAGACAACGCGCGCTACCGGCCCGGCGCGGCGCCCTGACCGTCGCATGGCGCACCAATGACAAAGCCGCCTGCAAGAGGCGGCTTTGTCGTGAAGCGCGGGGTGATCAGTGGAAGAATTCCGCGATCATCGTGGCGCCCATGAAGGTGCCGGCGTTGGCGGCCAGCGACACCACCACGATCTTCCAGCCCAGCTTGCGGAACGCGGGCAGGTCCTTCAGGATCGACAGGCCGGCCATGGCCAGGATCACCGTGGTGAACGGCAGGAAGTTGACCTTGCCGACCAGCGCGATGATCTGATCCGAGTAGGGCAGCACGCCGGGGCAGCCCGCGGTCATGGCGATCAGCGACAGCACGAACACGGCGGGCAGCTTGGGCACGACGCGCAGGATCAGGTCGGTGACGACGACCAGCAGGATGATGATGCCCATGCCGGGCAACGCATCCAGGAACGGCACCTTGTAGCCCAGGTTGTTGCCCACCAGCGCGAACAGACCGCAGATGACGTAGGCGGTCAGGCGGTCGCCAAAACCCATCTTGGCGCTGTGCGCCGGGACGTCTTCGGACACGCTCTCGTCCACGACGGCCTCGCCGGACTTGCCGCGCGAGAAGCGGCCCAGCACCGGTTCCAGCTTGCCGTACAGGAAGATCGTGGTCGGCAGCGAGATGAACAGCGTGAAGTACACGCCCACGACCGTGGTGAGCAGGTTCGCGGCGGCAGCCAGGGCGGCGACCTGATGCGCCATCTCGGGCGTCTGCTGCGAGGCGATGGCGCCCACGCCGGCGGCCATCATGCTGCCCGAGCCCACGCCGGCGCCCATGGCGAGCGAGCGCGGATCGAAGATGTTCAGGCTGGTGATGAAGCCGGCCATCAGCGCCACGAACAGCGCGCCGATCACGGTGCCGGTGATGTATTCCGCCATGACGCCGCGGCCTTCGGGCGAGTTCATGCCGTAGCGTTCGCCAATGATGGCCAGGCTGGGCTCGCGGCCCACCGAGAACGTGGCGCCGATGGCTTCGCGCTTGATGCCCAGCAGCAGGGCCAGCGGCAGGCCGATGGCCATGGTGCCGAAGAAATGGCCGAACTCCTGGAACACGAGCGCCCAGCCGGCCTCGCGCACCTGCGGCAACGCGCCGCCCACCATCAGGCCCAGCTTGGCCAGGAACGGCAGCAGCGCGTATTGCAGGTAGCCGCTGATGCGGGTCTGCATGGCCTTGTCGATGCCGGCGCCCGCCGGCAGGCGCTGGCCAAACGCCGCGACGACGGCGCCGATGAAGATCGCCCACAGCATGGGCTGCAGAACGATCTTGCCCGGACCGACCGAGAAGGTGACGCTGCCGATCGCTTCGGAAATGATCACCACCAGCAGGATGGCGGCGAGCATGCGCACGCGCCCCGATAGCGGCATGGAAGGCAGGGCCAGGCTGGCGCTGGCGTGAGACATTGGTTTTCCCCTGATGACGTGAATCGTTTGCGTGCTGGCGACCCGGAACGCGCCGGGCGGCTCATGCAGCGCAGCCGGGCATGAGCGCCATCGGCGCCCTGCCGGCGTGCGCAATTTTCGCTCGCCCCTTCCGCGGGCAACCATGACATCCAACGCCGATAAACGTTGCGTAAAATGCAACGGATGCCGATTTACTGGGAAAATTTTGCACGGGACAGCGTCTTGCTAGGGTAAACCCTAAATTCTCATCGTGGAAAATCAGCCGCACTTACGTCACGGGACCTGACGCCATGGACGAAAAACTCGACGCCCGCCGCACCCACTATTTCATGCAGGTCATGAGCCGAGGTTCGGTGCGGGGCGCCGCCGAAGCGCTGGAGATGGACCCCTCCGCCGTCAGCCGCGCCATCGCCGCGCTGGAGCGCGACTGTGGGATGGCGCTGTTCGAGCGTCGCGGCCGGGGCGTGGTGCCTACCGACGCTGGCCACATCCTGGCCCGCTACGTGAAGCGCCAGCAGGACATCCAGGAGAGCTTTTTTTCCGAGATCGACAGCCTGCGCAAGGCCGAGCGCGGCCACATCGACCTGGTGCTGGGCGAGGGCTTCGTGGAACTGATGTTCGACCGCGTCCTGCCCGGCTATTGGCGCAGCCATCCCGAAGTGACGCTAGACATCGATGTGGCCCGCACGTCCGAGATCGTGCAGCGCATCGTGGATGACCGCGCCTATATAGGACTGGTCTTCCAGCCGCCCACCGACGCCCGCCTGCGCACCCATTACTCGCGCCCCGAGCCCATTCGCGCCATCGTGCGCCAGGACCACCCGCTCACGCGCCTGGGCCGCCCCCTGCTGCTGACCGACCTGGCCGATTATCCCGGCGCGTCGATGCAGGAAGGGTTTGGCGTGCGCCAGCACATCCAGGCCGCCGAGATCAGCGAACAGGTCCGGCTGCGCAACGTGCTGACCACCTCGTCTTTCAAGGCGCTGTGGCAGTTCGCGGCGGCCGGCATCGGCTACGCGCTCACGCCGCCCATCGCGGTCACCGCCGACATGCAGGCCCAGCGCCTGGCCAGCCTGCCGCTGGCCAATCCCATCCTGAACCAGGGCAGCCTGCATGTGCTCAGCCGCGCGGGCCGGCACATCTCGCCTGCCGCGCGCGAGCTGCTGGAACACATCGTGCGCGGCATCGGCGCGCACGCGGCCGCGGCCACCGATACGGTCGGCTGACGACGATCCGCTTTGGTCTGGCCCATGGCGCCGCCCAAGGCGAATCCGCGGACATGGCGCCGGGCCCCTTCCCGAGCCCTTATTTCTTTATTACCAGAATGACTTAGACGCCCGCGACGGGTGGCTGTTACGGTTATGAATCCCGTTTTGCCGGCGCCCTGCGCCCGCCCCGCCGTGGGGCTCAGATCGAAAAGACTTCAAGGGCAGTAGACATGTACGTGTATGACCCCGTCGACCAACAGCTCGTCGAGCAGCGTGTGGCGCAATTCGCCGACCAGACGCGCCGCTTTCTCGACGGCCAGCTGACCGAAGATGATTTCCGCGTCCTGCGCCTGCAGAACGGCCTGTACATCCAGCGCCATGCGCCGATGCTGCGCGTCGCCATTCCGTACGGCATGCTGGCGTCGCGCCAACTGCGCACCCTGGCCCACATCGCGCGCAAGTGGGACCGCGGCTATGGGCATTTCAGCACCCGCCAAAACATCCAGTTCAATTGGCCCAAGCTGGAAGACGTGCCGGCCATCCTGGCCGAACTCGCCACGGTGCAGATGCACGCCATCCAGACCAGCGGCAACTGCATCCGCAACACCACCACCGATCACTTTGCCGGCGTCGCGCCGGACGAGCTCGTCGATCCGCTGGTCTGGTGCGAGATCATCCGCCAGTGGTCCACGCTGCATCCCGAATTTGCCTTCCTGCCGCGCAAGTTCAAGATCGCGGTCAGCGGCGCCGTCGAGGACCGCGCGGCCGTGGGCGTGCACGACATCGGCCTGCAGGCCGTCGAGCGCGACGGCAAGCTGGGCTTTCGCGTGTGGGTCGGCGGCGGCCTGGGCCGCACGCCCATCGTCGGCAAGCTGATCAATCCTTTCGTCGAGTGGCAGGACCTGCTGACCTATCTGCAGGCCGCCTTGCGCGTCTACAACCTGCATGGCCGCCGCGACAACAAGTACAAGGCGCGCATCAAGATCCTGGTCAAGGACCTGACGCCCGAGGTCTACGCCCAGCAGGTCGATGAAGAGTGGCAGCGCATCAAGGGCGGCCCGGACACCATCACGCAGGAATTCGTCGACACCATCAAGTCGCGTTTCGTCTGGCCGCAATACGACGCCAGCGCCGCGTCCGACATCGACAACACCGCGGCGCTGGCCGCGGCCGACAAGCGCTTCGCGCGCTGGCTGCGCACCAACGTGCATGCCCACAAGGTGGCCGGCTATGCCGCGGTCACCGTCTCGCTCAAGCCCACCGGCGTGCCGCCGGGCGACATCACCGCCGACCAGATGGATGCCGTGGCCGACCTGGCCGACGACTTCGGCTTTGGCGAACTGCGGGTGTCGCACGAACAGAACCTGATCCTGGCCGACGTGCGCCGCGCGCGCCTGCACGAACTCTGGCTCAAGCTGGACGCGCTGAACCTCGCCACGCCCAACATCGGGCTGCTCTCGAACATCATCGCCTGTCCGGGCGGAGACTTCTGCGCGCTGGCCAATGCCGTCTCCATCCCCGTGGCCGAAGCCATCCAGCGCCAGTTCGACGACCTGGACTACCTGTTCGAGATCGGCGAGCTGGACCTGAACATCTCGGGCTGCATCAATTCCTGCGGCCATCATCACGTCGGCCACATCGGCATCCTCGGCGTCGACAAGGCCGGCGAGGAGTGGTATCAGGTCACGGTGGGCGGCCGCCAGAACGGCGCCGCCAAGCCGCTGCCCGACCTGGAATCCACCCATGGCGGCGGCGCGGCCATCGGCCGCATCATCGGCCCCTCGTTTGCGCGCCATCAGGTGCCCGGCGTGGTCGACCGCCTGATCCGCACCTACCTGGGCCTGCGCGACAGCGAAGCCGAGCGCTTCATCGACGTGGTCGACCGCGTCGGCATCGATCCCTTCAAGCAGGACGTGTACGCGGACCCTGCCTTCGCCAAACCCGCCCCGGTCGCGGAGGCCGCCCATGTCTGAAATCTACGCCCACGACGCTCCCGGCCCGCACCTCATCCGCAACGGCCGGCTGGAAGCCGACACCTCGCGTCCGTTCGTACCCGAACCCGAAGTGCCCGCCGAAGGCCAGGTGCCCGCCGACGAACCCGGCTGGATCGTGCCGCTGTCCGTCTGGAAGACGTCGCGCGCCACGCTGCGCCGCCACAAGCATCCCGTCGCCGTGCTGCTGAACCCCGACGCCGACCTGACCGACCTGGCGGACGCCGACGGCACGCTGCACCCCGAGGGCATCGCCTTCATCGCCGTGGACTTTCCGGTCTACACCGACGGCCGCGGCTATTCGCTGGCGCAGTTGCTGCGCACGCGCTATCAATGGCAGGGCGAGCTGCGCGCGGTCGGTGACGTGATGATCGACACCATCCACTACCAGGCGCGCGTGGGCTTCGACAGCTTCCTCGTCAAGCCCGGCCACGATCCGCACAAGGCGCTGGACGCGTTCAAGACGTTCACGGTGCACTACCAGAAGACGTACCTGGCGCCGACGCCGGCCGCGGCCACGGCCTGACGACGTCCAGACAGTCCTGACAGTCCTGACAGTCCTGACATGCGGCGCCCCGGGCATCAGCCCCGGCCGCCCGGCGCCCCCCCGTGCTGCATGCCGAATCCGCTCTGCGCCAGTTGCGCGCGGATCAGGTCGGCAATGCTGCGCTGGCGCGGGGCCTGCATCCGGCTGATCAGGCTGGACACGCTGACCGCCAGCCGCGGATAGCCGCCGGCGTCGCATAGCGCCACCCCCACCCCCAGCACCCCTGGCACCGCCGCGTTGCCCACCACCGCCCAGCCCCGGTCGCGCGTGTTCTCGACCAGCCGGCGCATCTGCGCGACCGTCATGCCGCCATAGGCGCGCAGCGCCTGCTCGTTCTGCACCACCACCTCGTCGGCCTCGGCGGCAGGCAAGGCGCCCAACAGCGCCAGCCCGGCCGCGCCCACGCCCAGCGGCTGGCGGTGCCCGACCGTGACGGCCAGCACCTGCACCGGATAGTTGCCGACCTCGCGATGCAGGCACAGGGAATCGTTGGCCGCCCGGCAGATGAGAAACGCCGAATCCCCGCTGACATCGCTGATCTGGCGCAGCAGCGGCCGCAGGCTGCGCACGGCCTGCGCGTGCGGGTCGCCGGCCATCATCACGCCCAGCTCGGCCACGCGCCAGCGCGGCGCATCCGACTCGCGCAGCGCATAGCCCTCTTCGACCAGCACGTCCAGGTAGCGGTAGACGGTGGATCGCTGCATGTCCGCCGCCCGGGCGATGTCGACCACGTGCATGCCGGCTGCCCCGGCCTGGCGCAGGACGCCCAGCACCCGCAGCCCGCGCCGCAGGATGCGCGGACCTGAACCCTCGGAATCCGGTTTGTTCAATTTCTGGACACCTTGCGTTGATGACGCCCCCATCAAAGCCGAATATGAAGGCGGACAGACAGAGATTTGTCCAATTATTAGACAAACAGGACGGAGACAACAATGAAGACATTCGGCAAGCGCTGGACCGCTGCGGCGGTGGCCTTGAGCGGCAGCCTGCTGGCCGCCGCCCCCGCCTGGGCGGCCAACCCCTACCCCGAACGCCCCATCACCCTCGTGGTCGGCTACGCCGCGGGCGGCGCCACCGACATCGTGGCGCGCCTGATGGCAAAGTCGCTCTCGGAAGAGCTGAAGCAGACGGTCGTCGTCGAGAACAAGACCGGGGCCAACAGCAACATCGGCGCCGAGATCGTCTCGCGCGCGGCGCCGGACGGCTACACGCTGTACGTGGGCTCCATCGCCAACACCATCAACCGCACGCTGTACAGCCAGCTCAACTACGACTTCGTCAAAGGCTTCGAGCCGGTGGGCCTGCTGGCGACCATCCCGAACATCCTGGTCGTCAACCCCAAGCTGCCGATCAAGACCGTGCAGGAATACATCGCCTATGCCAAGCAGCATCCCGGCAAGCTGACCTGCGCTTCATCGGGCAGCGGCTCGTCCATTCACCTGTCGTGCGAACTGTTCAAGATGAAGACCGGCACGGACATCCTGCATGTGCCCTACCGCGGCAGCGGTCCCGCGGTGGCCGACCTGCTGGGCGGCCAGGTCGATTCCATGTTCGACAACCTGCCCTCGTCGCTGCCCCACGTGCAGGCGGGCAAGCTGCGCGCCATCGGCGTCACGTCGCCCAAGCGCCTGCCGGTTACGCCCGACGTGCCCACGCTGGACGAGTCCGGCCTGCCGGGCTTTGACGTGGAATCGTGGTTCGGCCTGGTGGCGCCCGCCGGCACGCCGCGCCCCGTCATCGACCGCCTGAACCAGGCGGTGAACAAGGCGCTCGCCAGCCCCGAGCTGCAGGCGTCGTACAAGCAGAGCGGTTTCTTTGCCCCGCAACAGCCCAACACGCCCGAGACCTTCGGCAAGAAGATCGCCAGCGAGATCGACAAGTGGGGCGCCGTCGTGAAAAGCGCCAACCTCAAGGCCAACTAGCCACTCGCATCAAGGAGCACAGGTGTACCCGATCGACTTTTTCTTCCGCGCGGCTGAACGCCATCCGGACCGCGTGGCGCTCGACGGCCCGCAGGGCCCGGTCACTTACGCGCGGCTGGCTGCGGACACCCGCGCGCTGGCGGCGGCCCTGCAGGACCTGGACCCCGAGCCCCAGACGCGCGTGGCGATCTGCGCGGGCAATTCCGCGCGCCACATCCTTGCGCTGCTGGCCGTGCTGGCCAGCGGCAAGGTGTGGGTGCCGCTCAATTACCGCAGCACCGCGCGGGAGATCGGCCGCATCCTGGACGCCACGGAACCGTCCATCGTGATCGTGGACAGCGTGGGCGCGCCGCTGGTGCCGGCGGGGCCGGCGCGGCGCATCAGCCTGGACGACGACGCCGAGGCACCGACGCTGGCCGGTCTGCTGGCGAGCTTCGCGGGACGCGAGCCGGTCCGCCACGCGCTGCCGCGCGACGCCACGCAGGCCATCAAGTTCACGGGCGGCACCACCGGCCTGCCCAAGGGCGTGATGCAGCCGTATCACGCCTGGAACGCCGGCATCATCAACCAGATCATGCACTGGGGGCTGACCGCCGAAGACCGCTATGTGGTGTCGGCTCCCATTACGCATGGCACGGGCACCTACCTGCTGCCGGTGCTGGCGCAGGGCGGCTCCCACCTGCTGCTGGACCAGGTCACCCCCGCCACCATCACCGCGGCGTTTCGCGAGCGCGGCGGCACGCTCAGCTTCATGCCGCCCACCCTGATCTACATGATCATGGCGCAGCCCGGCGTCTCCCGCGCCGACTTCCCGCGGCTGCGCAACCTGATCTACGGCGGCGCGCCCATGCCCGTCGAAAAGATCGAGCGCGCGCGCGCCTTCTTCGGCCCCGTGCTGGGCACGACCTACGGCCAGACCGAGGCGCCGCAGATCGTCACCGTGCTGCGGCCCGCCGACCTGGAAGCGCCGGAGAACCGCGCCTCGGTCGGCCGTGTCACGCACCTGTCCGACGTGGCCATCATGGGCCCGGACGGCGCGCTGCTGCCCCGCGGCGAGATCGGCGAGGTCGTCGTGCAGGGCGACCTGGTGATGACCGGCTACTGGCGGCTTCCGGAAAAGACCGCCGAGACCGTGATCGACGGCTGGCTGCACACCGGCGACACCGGCCTCATCGACGCCCGCGGCTACCTGTTCCTGAAGGACCGGCTGCGCGACGTCATCATCACCGGCGGCTTCAACATCTATCCGGTCGACGTCGAAAACGCGCTGTCCGCGCATCCGGCCGTGTACGAGTGTTCCGTGTTCGGATTGCCCGACGACAAATGGGGCGAAGCCGTCCACGCCGCCGTCCAGCTGCATCCCGGGGCGCTCGCCAGCGACGACGAACTCAAGGCCCACGTCCGGGCGCTGCTCGGCCCGGTGGCCACGCCCAAGCAGATCCATTTCCACGACAGCCTGCCGCGCTCCAGCGTGGGCAAGGTGCTCAAGAACGCGGTGCGCGACGCCGCCATGAAGGAAACGCCATGAAGCAACCCGAAACCCGCCTTTGCGCCCACCACCTCACCGGCATGTCCTATCGCGACGTGGACCTGGTGGAAGACCTGATCGGCAAGAAGTCCTTCACCGAGGTCATGATCATGCAGATCCTGGGCCGCGATGCGCGCCCCGTCGACATGCGCATCGTGGACGCCGTGCTGGTAACGCTGATGGAACACGGCATGACGCCCAGCGCGATCGCCACGCGGCTGATCTACATGAGCGCGCCCGAGAACCTGCAGGGCGCGGTGGCGTCCGGCCTGATGGCCGTGGGCAGCCAGTTCGTCGGCACCATGGAGAACTGCTCGCGCCTGCTGGACCGCATCCGCCAGGCCGCGGACGGCCCGGCCGAAGCCCTTGCGATCGCGCGGGAGTTCCGGTCCACGCGCAGCGCGCTGCCCGGCTTTGGCCATCACCTGCACAAGCCGGACGATCCGCGCGCGATCAAGCTGCTGGCGCTGGCCGAGGCGGAAAGCGAACTGGGCGGCCAATCCATCCAGGCGCTGCGCTGGCTGGCCAGCGCGGTGGACGAGACCTACGGCAAGCACATCACCATCAACGCCACGGGCGCCGTGGCCGCGCTGCTCAGCGAGATCGGCGTGCCCACGGACCTGATGCGCGGCTTTGCCGTCATCTCGCGCGCGGCGGGTCTCGTGTCCCACGTCGCCGAAGAACAGCAGAGCCCGTCGGGCCGCTACATCTGGGAAACCATCGACCACGCCATCCCCTACGTGGGCAAGGGCAAGAGCCACCAGCAAGGCGGCGAGCCATCATGACGGCGGGCACCGGCGCGCGGTTGGCCGGCAAGGTGGCGCTGGTGGCGGGCGCGGGCACGTCGGCGCCCGGCTGGAGCATCGGCAAGGCGAGCTGCGTGACGCTGGCGCGCCAGGGGGCCGCCATCGTCGCGCTGGACGCCAGCCTAGCCGCCGCCGAAGAGGCCGCGCATGAGGTGGCCCTGGCCGGCGGCAGCGCGCTGCCGGTGCAGGCCGACGTCGCCGACCCCGCCGCCATGCAGGCGGCGGTCGACGCGGCGCTGGGACGCTACGGCCGCATCGACATCCTGCAGGCCAACGCGGGCATCGGCAAGGTGGGCGGCCCCGAGGACATCTCGCTGCAGGACTGGGACCGCATCCAGCAGGTCAACGTGACCAGCCTGCTGATCGCCACGCGGCTCCTGGCGCCCCTCATGCGCGCGCAGGGCGGCGGCGCCATCGTGGCCGTGTCGTCGATTGCGGGCATCCGGTACACCGGCTATCCGCATCTGGCCTACAGCGTCAGCAAGGCGGCCGTCATCCATTTCGCGCGCATGGCCGCGCAGCAGTATGCCGCCGACCGCATCCGCGTGAACACGGTGATTCCGGGGCTGATCGACACGCCGCGCGTCGCCGGCAACGTCGCGCGGATGTTCGATGCGAACGACCTGGACGCCGCGCGCGCGGCCCGCGACAGGCAGGTGCCGTTGGGGCGCATGGGCACGCCCTGGGAAGTCGCCAACGCCGTGGCGTTCCTGGCGTCGGACGAGGCGTCGTACATCACCGGAACGGAACTGGTCGTTGATGGCGGACTGACCGGCAAGTACGCCTGAGGCGCGCCGGCGCCGCTGGTCCGCCCGTCTTGTTTGCCTTTGTTATTCCGCCCTTCTTATTCCGCCTTGATGTTGCCGCGCTGGATCACGCCCGTCCACTTGGCCACGTCGTCGCGGATGCGCTGGGCGAATTGCGCCGGCGTGCTGCCGACCGGCTGAAAGCCCAGTCCGGCCAGCTTGTCGCGCAACGCGCCATTGCGCACGGAATCGGCCAGCGTCTGCGACAAGCGCTCGATGATCGGTTCCGGCACCCCGGCCGGCGCGACCAGCCCGAAGAGGGGCGAGATATCCACCCCCGGCAGGCCCGCCTCGGTGAAGGTCGGCACGTCCGGCAATTGGCTGACGCGCTGCGGGCTGGTGACCGCCAGCGCGCGCAGGCGTCCCGCCTTGATGTGTTCCAGCAGCGTGGGCACGGTGGCAAAGGCGAACTGCACCTGGCCGCCCAGCAGGTCGGTGATCACGGTGCCTCCGCCGCGGTACGGCACATGCAGCACGTCCACGCCCGCCTGCTGCCGCAGTTGTTCGCCGGCCAGATGCGGCCCGCTGCCGACACCCGCCGAGCCGAACGACAGCGTGCCCGGCTGCGTCTTGGCCAGCGCCACGAAGGCGGCGAGATCGGCCGCCTTGACGGACGGATGCACCACCATGACAAAGGGCGCCGTCGCCATGAGCGAGATCGGCGCAAAGTCCTTGATCGCGTCGTAGGGCTGGCGGTCGCCCAGCAGCGCCGGATTGATGGTGAACGTGGAGTCCACCATGCCGATGGTGTAGCCATCCGGCGCCGACACGGCCAGGGCGCGCGTGCCGATGGTGGTGCCGCCGCCGCCACGATTTTCCACGACGAAAGGCTGGCCCAGCGCCTCGGCGTACACCTGCCCCGCCATGCGGCCCAGCGTATCGGTGGCGGCCCCCGGGGGATAGGGGATGTACAGGCGGACCGCCTTGTCCGGATACTGCGCGGCCCGCGCCGCGAAGGTCCAGGGCAGCATGGCGCCGCCCAGCGCCATGGCCGTGCCGTTGATCAGGAACGCTCTGCGCGATGAATGCATGTCTTTGTCTCCAGGTTTATGTTCTTGGCGGGCTCTTTGGACCCTTGACGCCACGGCGCCGTGCCGTCAGGTGCTGAACCGGCCCTCGGCAAGCGCCGCTTCGGGGTCCGCGCCCAGTCCCGGGCCGTCCGGCACGCCGACCCAGCCGTCCACGATGGGCACGCTGTCGCCATAAGGCACGTGGGCCAGTTCGACGTACAGGCGTTCAAGCGACACCTCGGCCTGCTGCGCCGCGATCAGGTGCAGGCTGGCCAGGTAGCCCGGGCCGAAGAACGCCACCTGCGGCGCGCACACGACACGCGTATCCGCACACTTTTGCGCGATGCGCCACGCGGCGGTCAGGCCCAGCTTGATGACGCTGGGCTGCACGTACTGCGCCGCTTCGCTGTCCACGATCCGTTCCAGATCCGTCGCGCTGCTGGCGTTCTCGCCCACGGCCAGGGGGATGCCGCAGGCGCGCTTCAACCGCGCCAGCGCGCGGTCGTCCTCGGGCGGCCACAAGGGCTCTTCGATCCAGAACGGATCATGCGGGCGCATGGCCTCGATGGCGGCCTCGGCCTCGCCGGGCAGCCAGGCGCAATTGGTGTCCACCATGATGGGCACGCCCGGCCCCGTGCTGCGGCGCACGGCGGCCAGCGCATCGGCGGTGCGCTCGTGCAGCTTGATCTCGGCATAGCCTTCGTTCAGCGCGCGCGTGGTCACGGCGTCCAGGCGTTCGGCGTTGCCGTAGTACTGGAGCAGCGACGCATACACCCGCACCCGCTCGCGGCGCTTGCCGCCCAGCAGCGCGTACAGCGGCACGCCCGCGCGCTTGGCGCGCAGGTCCCACAGCGCGATGTCCAGGCCGGCCAGCGCGTGCACCACCGGCCCCGACCGCCCCAGGTTGTGCAACGTGCGCTGCATGCCGGGCAGCAAGGTGTCGTCGTCCGCGTCGCGTCCGCAGGCCAGCGGCGCGATCAAGGTCTCGAAAATGGCGGGCAAGGCGCGCGGCTCGACGCAGTACGACTCGCCCCAGGCCACCGTCCCGTCTTCGGTCTGCACCCGGACCAGCGCGCTGTCCAGCTTGTCGCGAGGACGGCCGGCAAACAGCGGCGCCGGGCTCCAGTGATGGAACGGCAGGCGCAGGGGGATGCAGGTGACGGAAACAATGGTGTTGGCGGGCATGACGGTGCGGCAGATAGCAGGAAGCGGGATGCGATGGCGCTATTCTGGCGGCCGCCCATTCATATGGTCAAATAGATGAATCGACTATTTCCATATGAATTTCATATGTTCAACCGGCGAGAACTTCTGCTGTTGCGCGCCATGTACCGGCACGACACGGTCACGGCCGCGGCCGCCTCGGTCAACATGACGCAGCCCGCCGCCAGCGCGCTGCTGCGCGACATGGAGACGCGGCTGGGCTTTGCGCTGTTCAGCCGCGAGAACCGCCGCCTGCATCTCACCAGCCAGGGCCGCGCCCTGATACCGGAAGTGCTCAATGCGCTGGCCGGCATCGAGTCGGTGGACCGGCTTGCCATCGACATCCGCCAGGGCGCGCTGGCGCGGCTGGACGTGGGCGCCGTCGCAATCGCGGCGTCCAGCGTGCTGCCTGCGGCCATGGCCGGCATGCGCCGCGCGCATCCCGCGGTGGCGGTAACCGTGCGAGCCGGCACCGCGCTGGAAATCATCGAAATGGCCGTGGACCACCGCATCGACCTGGGCATCATCATCGGATCGCCGCCGGACATCGACCGGGTGTCCAGCCTGAGGCTCGCGCCATTGGGATTGCATGCGGTCATGCCCCCGGATCATCCCTGGGCGCGGCAGCCCACGCTGACGCTGGAAGAAGTGGCCGCAGCCGGCCCCATCGTGCTGGCTACCGCCCTGCCCGCGGGCCGCGCAACGCGCCTCGCGCTGGAGGCGCGCGGCCTGCCCTATCGGCCCATCATCGAAGTGGCGCAGTCGTCAGCCGCCTGCGCCCTGGCCGCGCAAGGCCTGGGCGTCGCCATCGTCGAAAGCCTGGGCGCGCACTACGCCGAACGCCAGGGCCTGGCCGCGCGCCACCTGCTGGCGCTGGAGGACCCGGTACTAGCAGTGGTGTGGTCGCGCGACCGCGCCATGAGCGCGCCGGCGCGCCTGCTGCAGGAGGGATTGGCGGAGCAGGCGCGGATGTGGCTGTTGGGCGGGCAGACCGGGGCCGACCCGGCTGCTTACCAGGAGGTCGTGTAGGCGCCAGGACATTGCCTGGCCAAAAATGGCAGGAAAACCTCGCCGCGCTGAACGAGATGGGATTGGCGCAGTAATCGAGGGTCGCTCCGCTTGGGGATTTATTGCCAATCAGATAACGCAAGGGGATTCAGACGGCGCTGATCGACAGCGCGCCTGGCTTGCTTGACATTCATCGTTCGATCACCAGACGAGGTGCATAGATGAATGAGGATTCAAGCATCAGTATCGTGCTCACGCCAGTGCAGTTGGCGGCGGTCTTGCAAGGCGAGTCGATAAGCAACGAAGCCACTCTTTCCAACAGATTGTGGGGAACGCTAACCCTCGTCGGGGGAGTCGCGGAGATGGCCGGTGGCGCCATTCTGTGTGCGTTGCCTGAACCCTCCGGTGCCTCAAAGGCCGGCTGCATACTTTTAGGTGCCCACGGCATAGATTCGGCCTCGACTGGCCTGAGAGAACTCTGGACCGGGCGGCAAACCCGTTCCTTGACCGAGTTAGGGCTCGCGGAACTGGCGTCAAAACTGGGAGCGGGGCCCGGATCAGGTCAGGCGGTGGGCATCGTTGCGGAGATCGGCGTACCTGCGGGATTTGCCGGGGCAATCAGGGCGGCGCGAGTATCGAGCATTGTCGCTGGACGCATTTCCTTGTCCAGGCATGAGGCGAGCGTTTTCGGAGGACTCGGAGGACATACGCTGGCACAGCACGTAGGAAAGACAAAGGCATTCCTTGAAGAACGGCTGCGGAATGAACCCTGGCTACGGCGAGCTTCCACTTTTCACTCGGTTGACGTAGCAGAAAGTGCCGTCACGGCGATAATGCGACGCGATGCAGATCGGATACACAATTGGGCCACCTCCGCGACTGAAGGAGCGTGGCTGCGCTTAAGTGACAACGTCACGGGCGATCTGGGAGTCGTGTTGGCTCGCGGAGCCACGGAACTGGTTCAAGGCACGAAGGTAGTGTTGGTGCTGAAGAAACGAACCTTCAACGGCATGCCTTATTTCATTTTGACTGCCTACCTGGACATCTAATGACGCAGGAAAGAGACTTGTATCCCGAACTGGAACAGTTTATTGGAGGAGGCTTCCATGAAGACTGGGGAAGTTTTGGCGCAACTGTAGAAGATGTGGCCCAAGAATACAAAAGCGTGGCAGGCCCAACGCGCGTGCGACAGGCTTGTGCCGAGATGGATCGTTTCCTTGATGAATATGGCGCCAATGCTGGCGCTGCATTTGAACAGCGCTGGGGGTCGTTCAGTCCAGAATTGATGGGTTACACCATCGCATCGTTCTTCGAAGAATTGAAGCGAATTCTGAACGAGGGGACGACCCCATAAGGCGCAACCGAATCTCCAATGAGGGAAAGGTCGCCGCCAATAGGCCGATTCGGACGCTGCAGGTCGAAGACCCGATACGCGTGACACAGGACGGGATCCGCCCGGAGCTGCCCGCCCCGGGCCTCCCTGGTGAGGCCTACGTGCCTTCCCAGTGCGGCCCGGGCACGGCGATGTCGAATAGCTCCAGCACGCGCGCCACGGTGTGGTCCACCATTTCCTCGATGGACGCGGGCCGGTGATAGAACGCCGGCAGCGGCGGAAAGACGATGCCGCCCATTTCGGTCACCGCCGTCATGTTGCGCAGGTGCGCCAGGTTGAACGGCGTCTCGCGCACCATCAGCACCAGCCGGCGGCGCTCTTTGAGCGTGACGTCGGCGGCGCGGGTGATGAGGTTATCGGACAGGCCGTGCGCCACCGCCGCCAGCGTGCGCATCGAACACGGCACGATCACCATGCCCGCGGTCTGGAACGCCCCGCTGGCCAGGGTGGCGCCCACGTCGCGCACGCTGTGGACGTGATCGGCCAACGCATAGACGTCCTGGCGGCTGACATCGAGTTCGTGCTTGATGTTCAGCACGCCCGACGCCGAAACCACCAGATGCGTTTCGACGTCTTCGACGTTGCGCAGCGCCTGCAGCATGCGCACCGCATAGAGCGCCCCGGTGGCGCCCGTGATGCCGACGACGAGCCGCCGCATGACGGCCTTTATGCCGTGGCGCCGGATTGCTCCAGCAGCGTCTTCAGCTCACCGGACTCGTTCATTTCATTCATGATGTCCGAGCCGCCGATGAACTCGCCCGACACATAGAGCTGCGGAATGGTGGGCCAGTTGGAGAATTCCTTGATGCCCTGGCGGACTTCGTCGTCCTCCAGCACATTGACGGTGACCAGCTTCTTCACGCCACAGCCCTTCAGGATCTGAATGGCCTTGCCGGAAAAGCCGCATTGCGGGAATTGGGCGGTGCCCTTCATGAACAGCACGACGGGGTGCTGGGTCACGGTTTCGCGGATGAATTCTTGAACGTCGCTCATGGTGGTCTCTTGGACTGGCAAAACGGAATTGCTCAATTATAGGTACAGCCGGGAAAACGGCCCGGATTACCCCGGCGCGGCGCCGGTTTATCGGGGCGATTCCAGAGGCGGCGCGATGTAACAGACGCGCGCCCGGGCGGCGGCATGCCGGTGCCTGACACCCGCTACAGAGACGCCCCTCGCCCCACAGGCGTCAGGCGCCCGCCACCGGCAGCCGACCGCCCGAGATCCGCTCGATGCCCGCCAGGTCCTTGCGGCTGTGCACGCCCTCGAACCCGGCCTGGACCAGCATGTCCCGCACGGCCTGCGCCTGATCCCAGCCATGCTCCATCCACAGGGCGCCGCCTGGCTTCAGGTGGGCGTCGGCGCCCTGGATGATGCGCGCCAGGTCGTCCAGCCCGCCCGCGCCGTCCGTCAGCGCGCCACGCGGTTCGAAACGCACGTCGCCCTGCTCCAGGTGCGGATCGTCGCTGGCCACATAGGGCGGATTGGAGACGATCAGGTCGAAGCCCTCGCCGGCCGGCACGGCCTCGTACCAGCTGCCTTCGACGAACCGCACGGCGGCGGTCAGGTCCCAGGCGTTGCCGGCCGCCACGGCCAGCGCGGCCGCGCTGACGTCCGACGCCATCACCCGCGCGTCGCGGCGCGCCAGCGCGATCGAAATGGCGATCGCCCCGCTGCCCGTGCCCAGGTCCAGCACGGCCGGCCCGGCCACGCCGGCGACGCATTCCAGCGCGGTTTCGACCAGCACCTCGGTGTCGGGACGGGGAATCAGCACATCGGGCGTCACGCGGAACATGTGCCCCATGAACTCGCGCCGGCCCAGCAGGTAGGCCATGGGTTCACCGGCCAGGCGGCGCAGCGCCAGGGCCTCGTACGCCGCGGCCGCCTCGGGCGCGAGCGCATCGGTATCGTGCGCCAGCAGCCATGCGCGCGGCTTGTCCAGCACGTGCTCGAGCAGCATGCGCACCTCCAGGCGCGGCAGCCGCGCGTCGAGCAGCAGGCTCTTGATCTGGGGCGCGGTCATCGCATCGCCCTCAGATGTCGTCGCCCAGCGCGGCGAGCTGTTCGGCCTGGTGCTCGGCGATCAGTGCGCCAGTCAGTTCCTCGAGGTCGCCTTCCATGATCTGCTGCAGCTTGTACAGGGTCAGGTTGATGCGGTGGTCGGTCACGCGGCCCTGCGGGTAGTTGTAGGTGCGGATGCGCTCGGAGCGGTCGCCCGTGCCGATCAGGCTCTTGCGTTCGGCCGCCTCCTTGCTTTGGCGCTCGCGCTCTTCCTTGTCCTTCAGGCGGGCGGCCAGCACCTGCATCGCCTTGTCCTTGTTGCGGTGCTGCGAGCGGTCGTCCTGGCATTCCACCACCAGCCCGGTCGGCAAGTGGGTGATGCGCACCGCCGAGTCCGTCTTGTTGATGTGCTGGCCGCCCGCGCCGCTGGCGCGGAAGGTGTCGATGCGCAGATCGCTGGGGTTGATGACGATCTCGGACATCGCATCGGCTTCGGCCATGATGGCGACCGTGCAGGCCGACGTGTGGATGCGTCCCTGCGCCTCGGTCGCGGGCACGCGCTGGACGCGGTGCGCCCCCGACTCGAATTTCAGGCGGCCATACGCGCCGTCGCCATCGATGCGCGCGATCACTTCCTTGTAGCCGCCCAGCTCGGACGGGCTTTCCGACATCAGCTCCACGCGCCAGCCGCGCTGTTCCGCATAGCGCGTGTACATGCGCAAGAGATCCCCGGAAAACAACGCGCTCTCATCGCCGCCCGTGCCCGCACGGATTTCCAGGAACACGCTGCGCCCGTCGTTGGGGTCGCGCGGCAGCAGCAGCAACTGCAGCGCGGCTTCCAGCGATTCGAGCTTGCCGCGCCCGGCCTTGATCTCGTCTTCGGCCATGGCCTTCATTTCGGGATCGGACAGCATCTCCTGCGCGGCCGCGATGTCGTCTTCGGAGCGGGTGAAGGCCGTGAAGGCTTCGACCACCGGCTCCAGTTCGGCGCGTTCGCGGGAAAGCTTGCGAAAGCGGTCCATGTCGGACGCGGTTTCCGGTTCGGCGAGCAGCGCGTCGACCTCGATCAGGCGATGGCACAGATGCTCCAGCCGGCTGCGCATGGAAGATTTCATGAGGGGATGACCAAAGGAGAAGACAGGAAAAGCGGGCGCCCACAAAGCGAACGCCCGCCATGAGGCGCGGCGTGGGGCAGAGCCGCTAACGGCGGGCGTCGCGGCCGGGGAACAGGCGCGGCATCCAGGCAAGCAGTCGCTTGCGTTCGTCGCCTTCGCTGCGGTTCAGCGCCGCCAGCGGGCCGTGCAGGTACTTCTGGGTCAGGCCGTGGGCCAATTGCTCGAGCACGGCCTCGGGCGATTCGCCCCGCGCGAGCAGGCGCCTGGCGCGTTCGAGTTCGGCGGCGCGGACGTCCTCGGCGGCCTGGTGCAGGTCGCGGATGACGGGCACCACTTCGCGCGATTGCATCCAGTGCATGAAGCCCTGGACACGGGTTTCGATGATGGCCTCGGCCTGCACCACCGCGGCGCGGCGAGCGTCGGAACCGGTCTGCACCAGCCGGCCCAGATCGTCCACCGAGTACAGGTACACGTCGTCCAGGCGGCCGACTTCGGGCTCGATGTCGCGCGGAACGGCCAGGTCGATCATCACCATCGGGCGGTGGCGGCGCAGGCGCGTAGCCCGTTCCACCATCCCCAGGCCGAGGATGGGCAGGGAGCTTGCCGTACAGGAGACGACGACGTCGAATTCGGATAAGCGGTCGGTCAGGTCGGACAGCTTCATCGTGCTGGCCGAAAACCGGTTGGCCAGCAGCTCGGCGCGCTCGGCCGTGCGGTTGGCCACGACCATGCTGCGCGGACGTTGCGCGGCAAAGTGCGTGGCGCACAATTCGATCATTTCGCCCGCGCCGATGAACAGCGTGCGGGCCTGGTCCAGATTGCCGAACACGCGTTCGGCCAGGCGCACGGCCGCGGCGGCCATGGACACCGACTGCGCGCCAATGGCGGTCTGCGACCGCACTTCCTTGGCCACCGAGAAGGTGCGCTGGAACATCTGGTGCAGCAGGGTGCCAAGCGAACCGGCTTCACCGGCCGCACGCACCGCGTCTTTCATCTGGCCCACGATCTGGGTTTCGCCCAGCACCATGGAATCGAGCCCGCTGGCCACGCGGAAGGCATGACGGACGGCGTCGTCCTGATGATGGCGATAGAGATGCGGGTGCAGCGTGCCGGCGTCCAGGCGATTGTGGTCGGCCAGCCAGGCGGGCAATTGATCGGCCACGTGGCCATCGGCCGCGCAGTAGATCTCGGTGCGATTACAGGTGGACAGGATGGCGGCTTCGCGGACTGATCCGCCGAACGCCGAACGCAGGCCTTCCAGGGCGGGCTTGACCAGATCGACGGGCATGGACACGCGTTCGCGGACCGACACCGGCGCGGACGTGTGATTCAGACCGAAGGCAAGGACAGCTACCGACATGTTTGAGGGATGGCTGGCGCCATCCGCGGCTGAGCGTTAAGTACTGCCACTATAAGAACAATGCGTCGCATCCGGCTTGTCGCGCATCAAAGGCGGCAAAGCGTCCGGCTGCAACAACAAACCGCTGACGATTATACCCCTGCGGGTTATCCCCAAGCCACTCCCGTCCCCAATCTCGGCCCCTTTGCACCCCTTCCCGACGCATTCGTGGCGAATATCGTGCCGTACAGCCAACAGTCGCCGCGTTCGCCCGCCCACGCAAAAAAAAGCGACGCTTCGGGCTATCGGCTGGCACAAGTCCAAAAATTTGTGTATAGTTGCGGACTTCGTTGGCCTGGTAGCTCAGTCGGTAGAGCAGAGGATTGAAAATCCTTGTGTCGGTGGTTCGATTCCGCCCCAGGCCACCAAAAGAATTTCCGGGAGCTTCGGTTCCCACAAAAAGCCCAGCCCCAAGCCCAGCCCAAGCGCTGGGTTTTTTGTTGGCGCGGCGCGTTGCCGGAAATTGCTTGGCAGCGCCCCACCAGCCCCGACATTTTGTGTATAGTTGCGGGCTTCGTTGGCCTGGTAGCTCAGTCGGTAGAGCAGAGGATTGAAAATCCTTGTGTCGGTGGTTCGATTCCGCCCCAGGCCACCAAGAATCCATCAAGGCCCAGCCCACTTCCGGCTGGGCCTTTCGCTTTAGGGTCCCCCGCCGGGTCATCCGCGGGCGCGCGCCCGACCTGGGCGCCCGACCTCGGCACCCCAACACCGGGTATCGCCTCTCTTCTTGCCCGCGGCATTTCGCGATATCGTGACTCGCCGCCGTCCCGCAGCAGATTCCGCCCCGTTGCCGCAAATCCGTACCCCAGAACGGAGTCAACCTATGCGCCCCCGCGCACGAATCCTTTCCTGCCTCTTCGGACTGGCCCTGGCCTGGGCGCGCGTGGCGTTTGGCGCCGATGCGCCGGCGCCCGCCACGCAGACGCCGGCCGTAATCCAGATGGCTGAAATCCCGCTGCGGGCGGACACGGATCTGCGCTTTGCGGAAAACGTGCTGCAACGCGCGGCCGCGGCGGACCCCGTGTCCGCGTTCATGCCGCAGCTGGATGCGATCGCCAAGTCCGCCGACGAAAAACTCTACGAATTCCAGCCGTCGCGGCTGCGCAACTTTCCCATCATGCGGCTGGAGAGCCTGGAGCGGCATTGGCTTTTCGACGTCCGCCGGCTGGCCCGCTGGCGGGACACCATGCGGCAGGCGACCGCCTGGTATGCCAACGATGCCGCGGAGCTGCTGCGGCGACGCACGGCCTGGCAGGCGATCAAGGAAGCGCCGGGCGCGGCGGGCCTGCCGGCCGCGCTGGCCGACCGCATCGACGCGGTGATCGCGCAGTTGTCGGCGGCCGGCCAGGCGCTGTCCGGCCCGCTATCCCGCCAGGTCGAACTGGAGCAGCGCGCCAATACCATCGAGGAACAGATCAAGGCCGGCCAGCGCCAGGTGATCGAGGCAATCAACGACGTCGACGCGCGCCTGCTGCGGGTGGACTCCCCGCCGCTCTGGAATCTGGACTGGGCCAAGACTTCCGACGAAAACACGCTGTCCCTCCTGCGCGACGGCCTGGACATCGAAGCCCGCTTCGCCCGCGACTACAGCGCCGCGGGCGCCGGCAACCAGCGCGCCCTGCACGCCCTGCAACTGCTGCTGCTGCCGCTGCTGCTCTGGCTGGCCCGCAAAAGCCGTAATGCGATCCGCAGCGGCATCATGAATGAAACCTCCGCGGGCGTGCTGGGCAGGCCGGTGTCCACCTGGGTGCTGCTGTCCATGCTGGGTGTCCTGGCGCTGGAGCCGGACGCGCCGTTGATGGTCCAGCAGATCGCCCTGGTGCTGTCGACCATACCCGTGCTGCGCCTGCTTCCGCCCTCCAGCCGGCGGCAACTGGACCATTGGCCCTGGGTGATCACGGCGCTGTTCCTGGCCGAGCGGCTGGGCTTCCTGTTCCTGGCGAACACCCTGGTCTACCGCCTGTCCACGGTGGTGATGGCGACGACGGCGCTCGCGGCCATTCTGTGGCTGCTGGCGCGCGGCCGGCGCCAGACGTATCCGCCCGGCTCCCAACGCCTGGTCCGCGCCCTGCGCGCCGTGGCCTGGAGCGCGGCCACGCTGTTGGGCGTATCCCTCGTCGCGAACTTGATCGGCAATGTGTCGCTGTCCGAAATGCTGACCAGCGGCATCATCGGCAGCGGCTATTTCGGGCTGATGCTGTACGCCGGGGTGACCGTCATCATCACGCTGCTGCAGCTTCTGCTGGCGCGACAGGGCATCTCGCGGTTCCGGCTTGCGCGCGAACATGCGCCGCCGCTGGTCCAGCTTCTGATACGCCTGCTGATGGCCGCCGCGGTGGTGGGATGGGCGATCTACACGATGGACCGCTTCCGTGTGCTGCGCTCGACCTACGCCGTGGTGACGCGGGTGCTGGCTTACACGCTGGAATTCGGCCAGATCTCCATCAGCCTGGGCAACATCCTGATCTTCGCGATCTCGGTGCTGATCGCATTCTGGGCCGCGCGCACGATACGGCTCATCCTGCACGACGAGGTGCTCACGCGCATGTCGCTGCCGCGCGGCGTGGGCAACAGCATCGCCTCGCTGTCGTACTACCTGGTGCTGCTGCTGGGCCTGGGCATCGCGCTGTCCGCGGCGGGCTTCCAGACCAGCCAGCTCACCCTGGTGTTCGGCGCCCTGGGCGTGGGCATCGGGTTTGGATTGCAGGGCGTGGTGAACAACTTCGTATCGGGCCTGATCCTGATGTTCGAACGCCCGATCCAGCCGGGCGACGTGGTGGAAATCGGCGGCACGTCGGGCCAGGTGCGCGATATCGGCATGCGCGCCACGCGGATCAAGACCTTCGAGGGCGCCGACGTGGTCGTGCCCAACGGCACGCTGCTGTCCGACAAGCTGACCAACTGGACCATGCTGGATCGCAGCCGCCGCATCGAAATCAGCATCGGGCTGGCTTATGGCACGGAGCCAAGACAGGTGCTCGAACTGCTCGATGGCATCGCCCGCCAGACGCCTGGCGTCGTGACCGAACCCGCCCCGATGGCGCTTTTCATGGGATTTGGCGCCAGCACGCTGGATTTCAGCCTGCGCGCGTGGACCTACGACTTCGACCGATGGATCGAGATCCGCAGCGACCTGCTGGCGCGGATGTACGACGCGCTCAGGGCGGCGGGCATCAACATCCCGTTTCCGCAGCGGGACCTGCACCTGCGCAGCGTGTCGGACGACGCCAGCCGCGCGCTCTTTGCCGCCAGGCCGCCCGCGCCGGATCCGTCCCAGCCCGGCTGACGCCTGGCCGGGACGCCTCACGCGCCGGTCGTCACCGGCACCGTCAACCCGTTTTTGACCCGGCTCATCACCACCAGCGTGGAAAATCGCTTCACGTTGGGATTGCCCCAGAAATGGCGCTGCGCGAACACCTCGTACTCCGCCATGTCGCGCATGGTCAGCGTCAGCACGAAATCGACCTCCCCCGTGACCGACAGGCACTGCATGATCTCGGGCGCGTTGCGCATGGCGCGCTTGAACTGGTCCAGCTTGTCGGCCCGTTCGCTTTCCAGCGACACCAGCACGACCATCGTGATCCCCCGCCCCACGGCCGCCGGATCCACCACCGACACGTCCGCCGTCACCACCCTGGATTCGCGCAGCCGCTTCATCCGTCGCAGGCAGGACACCGGCGACAGGTTCACGCGCTGCGCGACTTCCTGGCTGGTGCGCTGGTTGTCTTCCTGCATGCTTTGCAGGATCTGCAGGTCGAAATCGTCTAATTCCATGAGGCTTCCGGAAGCGCCTGGGCGGCGGGCGGGATGTCGCTATCGGCAGATTCTAATCTTGGCCGCGACGCAAAACTGCGCCATTTCGACGGGAAACTTCATTTCGGGCTAGCTGGACGCAGGAATTAATCGGGCGCCTTCCTTACACTGGGAGCCCTCCGCCCGCACCGCGGGATTTCCCGCCGCACCCTGCAATGCCCTCACTCCAGCTTTTCCTGCTTTTCCTGGCCGCCGATGCGGCCCTGAAGCTCACGCCCGGCCCGGACATGGCGCTGACGCTGTCGCGCGGCATGACCCAGGGATTCCGGCCCGCCTTCCACAGCGTGCTGGGCAACGTGGCGGCAGGCTTTATCCAGGTGCCCGCGGTGGTGCTGGGCCTGGCATCCGTGCTGCGGACCTTTCCGACGCTGTTCGTCGGCATCAAGGCGGCGGGCGGCCTGTACCTGGGATACCTGGGCATCAAGGCGATGATCCGGTGCGCCAAATCCGCCGAGGTGACCCTGGCGGCGCGGCCGGGCGATGCGCGCGATGCCTTCTGGCAAGGCTTCATCACCAATCTGCTGAATCCCAAGGTGCTGCTGTTCATGATCGCCTTCCTGCCGCAATTCACCTCGCCGGACCACGGACCGGTGTGGATACAGATGCTGGTGTTGGGCGTCACCATGAAGGCGCTCAGCCTGCCGTACGGCGGCCTCTTCGCCTACGGCGCGTCGCGCATCCGCGGCTGGGTGGGGCGCAATCCCTGGTTCCTGCAGATGCAGCAGGGCCTGCTGGGCGCCATCATGCTGGGGCTGGCCTTCTATGTGCTCTACGCCTCGGCCGTGCATCCGCAGCCCTGACCCCCTATCCCAATCCGCCCCACGCATTGCGCAACTTCCGCCACCCATGACCGCCGCAACCTTGAACAACGGACACACCGACTCGCCGTCCACCCTGCTTCCCACCCTGTCGCTGATCGGCGCCATGGCATCGCTGTGCGTGGGCACGTCGTTTGCAAAATCGCTGTTCCCGGAAGTGGGCGCGCAGGGCACCACGGCCTATCGCATCGTCATCGGCGCGATCATCCTGCTGGCTTTCTGGCGACCCTGGCGTTTTCCGCTGACCCGCGCCAACGCGGCCAGGATCGCGCTGTATGGCGTGACGCTGGCCTGCATGAATCTGCTGTTCTACATGGCATTGCGCACCCTGCCGCTGGGCGTGGCCATCGCCATCGAATTCACCGGGCCGCTGACGCTGGCCGTCGTGCTGTCGCGGCGCGCCATCGACTTTGTCTGGATCGCCTGCGCGCTGGCCGGCCTGATCCTGCTGATCCCGACCGGGCAGTCCATCCACGATCTCGATCCCGAAGGCATCGCCTACGCGCTGGGTGCGGCCGTGTGCTGGGCGCTTTACATCATCTTCGGCAAGATGGCGGGACACGTGCACGGCGGGCAGGCGACGTCGCTGGGACTGCTGGCGGCGGCCATGGTCGCCCTGCCGGTGGGCGCGGCGCATGCGGGCATGGCGCTGCTCGATCCCAAGCTGGTGCTGGCCGGCGTGGCGGTGGGCATCCTTTCCAGCGCACTGCCCTATTCGCTGGAAATGGTGGCGCTGCGCCGCCTGCCGCAAAAGACGTTCGGGGTGCTGCTCAGCATGGAGCCGGCCATGGGCGCGCTGGCCGGCGTGGTCGTCCTGAACGAGCACCTGTCGCGGACGCAATGGCTGGCCATCTGCGGCATCATCGTCGCCTCCGCGGGCTGCGCGGCGACGGCGCAGCGCAGCCGCAAGGCACCCGTGCCGGCGCCCGACTGAACGCCGACCGCACGCTGCGCCCTTGCGCCGAAGGTCCCGCCGCGATCACCCGAAGCCCGGTTCGCGCTGCGGCAGCGACAGCGGATCGAAGTCTTCCCAATGATTGTTGCGCCAGCGGCCGTTGGCGTGCTCCACGTCCGCGCCGCCGGCGTCGCGCAGGATGCGGCACGCCAGCATCTCGCGCTGCGGCCGGGTGCGCACCGCGACCATGACGCCGGCCTGCCGGATCTCGGCATGGGCGTCGGGATTGAAATGGCCGTGCCGGGTCGCGCCATGGCCGGTCACCCAGAGCGCACCAAATAAAGAGCCCAGGTAGGCGCCCACGCCCGCCGCGGCCAGGATGGCCGCCGTGGATTCGCTGAGTTCCGCCGCGACAAACCCGCCAAACACCGCGAACACCGCCCCCACGCCGCCGGCGCCAAGAAACGCGCCGATATCGGCGCGCCCGGAATCCGGGTCCGAACGCCGGTCACCGCCATACGGGAAGCGGCCGTGCTCGCCGGCGGGATTGACGTAGAAAGTGTGGATATCCCAGTCGGGAAAGCCGCTCATGGCAAGGCGGCTGGCCGCCGCCTTGGCGGCCTCGAAGCCCTCGAATCGGGCAGCGACGATCAAAGACATGGCGACCTCCCCGCCCAGCGTCCGGGCCGGATGCACATGACTTCATCGTACGCCGGTGCGGACGCGATGGATGCGCGCGTTACACCTTGCCGCGCCCGTTACGCCGGCCCGCTCAGTCCGCCGAAAACCCCTTGGCCTGGATGACGGCGCCCCACCGCTGATGCTCCTGCCCCGCGTACGCGCGGAAGGCATCCGGGGTGCTGCCGGTGGGCTCCATCCCCTGCACGCTCAGTTGCCGCACGACATCGGGCGATTGCAGCGCATGCCGGATCGCCTGGCTCAGCTTGTCCACGATCGGGGACGGCGTGCCCGCGGGCGCCACCACACCCTGCCAGGCGGCAGCCTCAAAGGCCGGACCGCCCGCCTCGGCAAAAGTCGGCACGTCGGGCAACTGCGCCGACCGCGTCGCGGCGGGCACGGCAATGGCCCGCAACCTGCCCGCCTGGATCAGCGGACGGGCGGCCGCCAGGTCCGCCATCATCACGGGCACCACGCCGGCCGCCACGTCCTGCAGCGCCGGCGGCGTCCCCTTGTACGGAACCGCTGTCGCCGTGCCCCCGATGGTCTCCATGAACAGTTCCATTGCCAGATGGTGCGGACTGCCCACGCCCAACGAGGCAAAGCTGCCCGGCTGCTCGCGCCCCAGATACGCTTTCACGTCGTCCAGCGAGCGCAGCCCCGAATCCGGCGCCGCCACCAGCACGATGGGCAGCGCCACCAGACTGGACACCGGCGCCAGGTCCTTTTGCGGATCGTAGGGCAGATCGCGATACAGCCACGGGTTGAGCGCCAGCGTGCTCATCCCCGCGGTCAGCACCGTGTAGCCGTCCGGCTCGGCGCGCGCGGCTTCCTGCGCGGCGACGATCGTGGCGGCGCCCGGCCGGTTCTCGACCACCACCGCCTGGCCCAGCGTCTCGGCGACATGGCGGGCGACGATCCGGGTCGCAAGATCGCTGCCCCCGCCTGCGCTGAACGGCACCAGCCAGCGAATGGGACGGTCGGGATAATCGGCCGCCAGCGACGCGGCCGGCAAGGCGGCGGCCAGCGCCGCCGAACACAGCATGCGCAGCACGCCCTTGAACATGACGAGAACTCCCATGGAATATCGATGGCCCGCGCGGGGCCGGTTATGCGCGCGCGGCGCTCAGCCAGCGCAGGCCGGCGGAGGTTGAGCCCGCGGGGCGGTACTCGCAGCCGATCCAGCCGCTGTAGTGCAATTCGCGCAGCACGCCGAAGACCCAGCCGTAATCCAGTTCGCCGCGGTCCGGCTCCTGGCGCAGCGGCACGCCGGCGATCTGCAGGTGGCCCACACGGCCGGTGGGCAGGTACTCCCGCAGCTTCATGGTGACGTCGCCCTCGACGATCTGGCAGTGGTACAGGTCCATCTGCACTTTCAGGTTGGGCGCGTTGACGGTTTGCACGATGGCGTGGGCCTCGTCCTGGCGGTTCAGGAAGTAGCCCGGAATATCGCGTGTGTTGATCGGCTCGATGAGCAGGGTCACGCCCGCCGAGCGCGCCTCGCGGGCCGCCCAGTCGAGATTGGCGCAATAGCAGTCCCACATCGCCTCGCGCGATGCATCCGGCGGCGCGATGCCCGCCATCACATGGACATTGGAACAAGACAGCGCGGTCGCATAGCAGAGCGCCTGCTCGATGCCGTCCTGGAACTCGGCCTGCCGGCCGGGCAGGGCCGCCAGGCCGCGATCGCCCTGGGCGGTGATGCCCGGCGGCGCATTGAAAAGCACCTGCGCCACGCCCGCGGCATCCATGCGCTCGCGCACGAATGCCGCGGGCGCTTCATAGGGAAACATGCATTCCACGCCCGCGTAGCCGTCCGCGGCCGCCGCCGCATAGCGGTCCAGGAACGCATGTTCCGTGTACATCATCGACAGATTGGCGGCGAACTTCAGCATGGCGGGCTCCTGGCGCATTATGCCGCCGCGGGCGGCGGCACCCGGCGAAATTATCACACCCGGGCGCCGCGCCCCAACAGGAATCAATACGTCACGCGCACGCCCAGCAGCAAACTGCGTCCCGGCAGCGGCGCCACCGTCGAAATGAACGACGCATGGTTGTAGGCCAGCTTGTTCAGCAGGTTGGTGCCGCGCAGGAAGACTTCATAGCCCGTGGCGCCGTACTGCCCCCGATAGGCCACGACGGCGTTGACCATGTTGTAGCCGGGCGTCGTGTCTTCATAGGCCGCGATGTCCTTCTGCGCGAACACGCGCGCGTACTCGACGCCGCCCGACCACTGCTGCCACGTCACGTTGCCGCGCACGCCCGCGCGCCCCGCCGGAATGCGCGGCAGATTGCCGTCGCCGCCGGTCAGCTTGCCGCGCACATAGTCGCCGAACACCGCCGCCGAGAAGATCGGCGTGAACTGGTGCCGCAGCTCGCCTTCCACGCCCGTGAACTCCGCATCCTGCTGCGTGTACTCGATCAGGCGGAAATCTTCGTAACGGTCCAGCGTATTGGCATAGATGTAGTTCTTCACGCGGTTGTGGAACACGCTGGCCGAGAACGTGGTCGCGCCCGAATGCTTGCGCAGCGTGAGGTCGATGTTGTGCGACGTTTCGCGCGTCAGGTCCGGATTACCCAGTTCATACGTATTGGTCGCCAGGTGGATGCCGTCCGCATACAGCTCCTGCGCGTTCGGCAGGCGCTGCGAACGCGACAGCGACAGCGCCACGGAATACTGCGGCGCAAAGTCCCAGATCGCCGCGGCCGACAGGGACGTTCCCGACAGATTGCTGCGCGGCTCGCCGCCCGACGGCGAAATGCGTTGCCAATCCTGGCGCGCGCCCAGTTCGAAGCGCCAGTCGTTCAACTGGTACTCCTCCAGCACGAACAGGCCATTCGAGCGCGTCTTGCTGGGCGGCAGGAATGCCTCTTCCCCTTCGGCGCTGAAGTCGCTGTAGGCGTTCTGCAGGCCGATCACGCCACGCCAGCCCGCGATGGGCTTGTGCTGCAGTTCCACCCGCACGTCGTAGCCCTTGTTCTTGAAGCGCGTGCCGACCTCACCGCCTTCGATCTCGTCGTGCTGATAATCCGTGAGGCCGCCGCGAAAGCGGATCTTCTCGAAGCCGGCGAATGGCTCCTGGTACTCGGCGCGCAGATCCATCCGGTTGCTGCGCAGCTTCACGTAGGGCACGCCGCCATGCTCGTGCTCATGGTCGTGGTCGTGGCCTTCTTCGCCCTCTTCGCCTTCTTCGTCATGATCATGACTGCCGCAATGCAGGTGCGTGCCGTGCGGGTGGCAGCCTTCGTACTCGTGGTTGTGACCCGGCAGGCCGTATTCGCTTTGCAGGTGCGTGAAAGCCACGCCCACGTAGCCGCGCGGCGTGATCCACGACATTCCCACCGAACCCTGGGTCGACTCGCTGTATGAGCCTTCCAGCTTGCCGCCCGGCCAATCCGGCACGTCATAGTCGCTGGTGCGGCGCTTCATGCCTTCGACCCGCACGGCGAACTGTCCATCGCCCGCCGTGATGCCGACCGCGCCGGCGCGCTCCTTGGTCCCGGTCGCGCCGCGCAGTTCCGCCTCGGCCGCGATGCCCTTTTCCGGCACTTCGGTCGGGATCTTCTTGTCGACCACGTTGACGACGCCGCCGATGGCGCCGCCGCCGTACAACAGCGTGGCCGGGCCGCGCAGCACTTCGATGCGCTCGGCCAGCAGGGGCTCGACCGTCACCGCGTGATCAGGGGAAATGGCCGACGCGTCCATCACCTCGGACCCATCCGAGAGCACCTTCACACGCGGCGCGGTCTGACCGCGGATCACCGGCCGGCTGGCGCCGCCGCCGAACGTGTCGCTGTTCACGCCAGGCAGGTTCTTGAGCGTCTCGCCCAGCGTCCCGTTGCGCTGCTCAACCAGCGCGTCGCCTTCCAGCACCGACGCCGGCAGGGTAGTGCTATTCAGATCCAGTCCCAGCGGATTCGCCGACACCGTGATGGGCGCGACGGTCTGGGTCCGCGCCGATTCGCCTTCGGTTTGAGCCTGCGCAAGGGGCGCCATCAGCATCAACGAACACACCAGCGGCTTCAAGGGCGCGCGGCGATGCCCGTGGCCTCGCAACGCGCGACGGCGTTCTTTCCCTATCCCCTGCTTCTTACCTTTCATCTTTAACCTCGTAGATGTTATATCATTACAAATTACGGCCTGAATGATATAACATTTCATAACAGCCGCGAAAACGCGGTGGTCGGACAGCGGGCCAAATTTGACCCGCCCGGGCCAAATCTGGCCCGATATGTTTTCTTATTTATCAATAACTTATCGATGATCGGGTCAAATTTGGCCCGATTTTTCGTTCAGATCGCGGCTTTTCACGGGCCGCGATGCCGCAAGGCAGGCTGATTCGTGCCGGATTCAGCCCTAAGCCTCTGATTTCTCATTGGTTTTCCACGCGCCACGCAACCTGGCACGGATTTCGCATATGTCGCCGCATTCCCTCAACCGGAATGCCTTGGGCCTCGTCTTCGGGCCTTGGCGTCGACACCGGACTCCGTCATGCGAAACCTGCGCGGCACCCACGCCCATCACGCTCCCC
>NZ_FNYM01000024.1:0-80359 GCF_900108985.1 Achromobacter sp. NFACC18-2
GTAATCCTTCTCCAACACATTGACCACGGCCTCAAACAACTGCGCCTTCTCGCGGGCTTCCTTGAGCTGAATCTCCAGTTCCTTGATCCGCTGCTCGGGGGTAAGCACTTTGCCTTGACGATCCATGTCCACTCCTCTGACCGTCGGCAGGCTCCAGCCGCTTAGTCCCGGCCGACCATGCTTGCGCAGCCACACCAGCACCGTCGACCGACCTTGGATTCCATAGCGGCGCTGAGCCTCTTTGTACGTCAGCTCGCCTTTTTCCACCTGCTCGACAACGGACAGTTTAAAAGCCAGGCTGTAGTCCCGCTGGGTGCGCTTGATCCTTGATTCCAATTGACTCTCCTTTTTTCTCTCAAAAAGGTGTCAACCAATTCCAGGACCGGTCACGGGCAACAAAAAAGGCCCTGCATGGGCAGGGCCTTTTTCTCGGGATACCGGCTGAATTACTTCAGCTTGGTTTCCTTGTAGTCGACGTGCTTGCGAGCGACCGGATCAAACTTCTTGATCAGCATCTTCTCGGGCATGTTGCGCTTGTTCTTGGTGGTCGTGTAGAAATGACCCGTGCCGGCGGTCGACTCGAGCTTGATCTTTTCGCGGATACCTTTGGCCATGTCGTGCTCCTAGTATGTAGATTGGCGGGGAGGCCGATTAGGCCAGTTCGCCGCGGGCACGCATGTCGGCCAGCACGGCTTCGATGCCGTTCTTGTCGATCGTGCGGATGGCCTTGGCCGAAACACGCAGGCGAACCCAGCGGTTTTCGCTTTCAACCCAGAACCGGCGCGATTGCAGGTTGGGCAGGAAGCGACGCTTGGTCTTGTTGTTCGCGTGCGAAACATTGTTGCCCACCATCGGGCCTTTGCCGGTCACTTGGCATACGCGTGCCATGGATGCACCTCTTTAGTGTCGTTCTTGCCGCGCATCGCTTCGGGGGGGAGACGGGGGTTTAGCCGCCGGGCTGTGAAGATCGCGCTGCGCGCTGTCTTGGCCGGCCACCCAGTCTTAGTGGATGAGGGGGAAAGTGATTTCGCCCCAGTGCTTATACCCGCTGCCTGCCACCCGCTTGCATTCAACAATGCAACAACACGCGGTTGGGGGTCAGAGTGCTGAACTACAAAGCATAGTAGTCCCGCACGGGAAACTTCATGTGAAGACCGCGATTCTAATACGAAAAGGCGACCCAAATCAAGCCGCAGGGCTAGGCCGTGTGCGAACGCGCCACACGGCCCGCCGTCCAGGACAGGCAGGCGCAAGCCGCCAGGGTGGTCGTCAGGGGCAGGGCGCTGTCCGATTGCCAGGCGCTGACCGCGAAACCGGCGAGCGCGCCGCAGGACAGTTGGAGCGTTCCCAGTAACGCGGACGCCGCACCCAGGCGCTTGCCCTGGTCCGACAGCGCCAAGGCCGCGGAGTTGGGATTCACGAACCCCTGGCTTCCCATGTAGCAGACGAGGCACAGCATCAGAAGGGGCAGGGTCAGCAGGCCGGCCAGCGTGAGCGCCACGGCCACCAGGCTGGCGCAGGCCAGCGCCACCAGCGCGCGCTGCTGCAACTGGCGAGGCGTGTGGGTGCGCAGCAGGCGGGCGCTGATCTGCGAACAGATGATGAGCGCCAGCGCGTTGGTGCCGAACAGCAGACCGTAGTACTGGGGCGGCACGCCGTAGAGTTCGATGAAGACGCGGGGCGAACCGATGATGTAGGCGAACATGCCGGCCTGGCCGAAGCCGCCCGCCAGGCTGTGCGACATGAAGCCGCGGTGGGCGAAGAGGCCGCGGTAATTCTGCAGGATGGTGCTCCAGCGCAACGGCACCGCGCGTTCGGGCGCGAGCGACTCCTTCATGATCAGGATGACCGCGGCCATCAGCATCGCGCCGCCCGCCAGCATCACCCAGAAAAGGCTGCGCCAGGAAGTAATGGTCAGCAACTGGCCGCCGATCAGCGGGGCGAGGATCGGCGCGAGGCCCATGATGAGCATCAGCAGCGACATCGCTCGCGCGGCTTCGTGGGTTTCGTAGTGGTCGCGGATGACCGCCCGCGGGATCACGATGCCGGCCGCGCCGCCCATGGCCTGCACGACGCGCCAGCCGGTCAGGGCTTCGACCGAGCCCGACAGCGCGCACCCCAGCGAGGCGATCATGAAGAGCGTCAGGCCCACCAGCAGCGGCGGCTTGCGGCCGTAGCGGTCGGCCATCGGGCCGTAGAACACCTGCGCCAGCGCCAGGCCGATCAGGTACGCCGCCAGCGTGCGTTCGACGTCGCCGCGCGAGACGCCCAGGTTGGCGGCGATGGTCGGAAACGCCGGCAGGTACATATCGATGGCGAACGGGCCGATGGCCGTCAGCGCACCCATGAGAATAAGCCAACCGGGCAGGCTGCTGCGGGATGTTTGTGTTGGGGGCATGTAGATCGCGGTAAGCGCAGGGACAGGGCGCGGATCGTGTTGCCGCGGCCGTAAATACCGCCGCACTGTTCGCGCCAAGCCGGTGACTTTATCATGGGCTGGCTTACAGCAAGATTGCAGGTGTTTTCCGATGGCGTTTCTGGCGTCTTTACGTATCCGGAGGAAAGGCCGTGAGTCCTTTGCTATCTATCGTGGAACGCAAACTCCAGGCGGTGCCTGTCCCGGTCCAACTGGTGCTGCCTGACGGCGCGGTGCTGGGCGCTGCCGATCCCCGCGTCCGGTTCGTGACGCACGACAAGGCCGCGCTGGCCCATCTGGCCGAAGGCGCGGTGGGCGTGCTGGGGCAGGATTACGTGGAAGGCCGCATCGACATCGAGGGCAGCATGCGCGATGTGATGGCGGTGGCCGCGGCGCTGCTGCCGGGATCGCCGATGGAGGCGGCGCGCGGCGGCTGGCTGACCGATCTGGTGCGCAAGGTGATGTCGGTCTGGCGGCACTCGGTCGCGCGCGACGCCAGGCAGATCGAATTCCACTACGACCTGTCCGACGACTTCTACGCGCTGTGGCTGGATCCGCGCCGGGTCTATTCCTGCGCCTACTACCGCGAACCCGGCATGACGCTGGCGCAGGCGCAGCAGGCCAAGCTGGACCACATCTGCCGCAAGCTGCGCCTGCGGGCGGGCGAACGCTTCCTGGACGTCGGGGCGGGGTGGGGCGGGCTGCTGTTGTGGGCTGCCGAACGCTACGGCGTGGACGCCACCGGCATCACGCTGTCGCGCAACCAGCATGCGCACGTGGTCCGGCTGATCCAGGAAAAGGGGCTGGCCGGACGTGTGCGCATGGAACTGCTCGACTACCGCAAGCTGGATGAGGCCCAGCCTTACGACAAGATCGCGTCGGTGGGCATGTTCGAGCACGTGGGGCGCGCGCAACTCGACGGCTACTTCGCCAAGCTGCGGCGCCTGCTCAAGCCGGGCGGTCTGATCATGAACCATGGCATCACCGCCGCGGGCGTCTACAACGCGGAACTGGGCAATGGCATGGGCGAGTTCATCGAGAAATACATCTTCCCCGGGGGCGAACTGACGCACATCAGTGTCGTGATGCAGGCGCTGGCCAATGGCGGCCTGGAAGACTTGGACGTGGAAAACCTGCGCCCGCACTACGCGCGCACCCTGTGGGCGTGGAGCGACGGGCTGGAGGCGCGGCTGCCGGAGGCGGCGCAGATCCTGGGCGCCGGCCAGGGCGAGCGCGCGCTGCGCGCGTACCGGCTGTATCTGGCCGGCTGCGCGATGGCCTTCGAACATGGATGGATCGCGCTGCACCAGGTCCTTGCCCAGCATCCGGCGGCGGGGGGAAGGGCGGACGATCTGGACGAGCCGGCGGGGCCTTCGTATCCGTGGCGGCGGGATTACATGTATGGGGAACCGGCGGCGCGGTGATGTCGCGGTTTGCTTGCTTTGGCTCCATTATCTGTGCGTAAAAATTGCGTTGGTTTGGAGCCAAAGGCGGACTTTTCGGCCGCTCTGGAACCGCCTGAACGTATTAATAGGCACGTATTGTTAACTAAATGTTTCCACGCCAGGGGGGCGAATTTCCCCAGGAGAAACCGCGTGCCTTCCCTGTGAGGGTCCGGGTTATCCCTGACAGAATTTAGGCCGAATGTATCTGTTTCATTCACCGCTGGGGTTGGTCTGCATATCAATTTCGTTTAAGATGCCGCCTTCTTCGTTCAGTTTGTTCTCTTTCTGTGGGTATTCAGGAAATCCTTTCTGATGCTCCCTGTCTTGCAAGACGCCGCGATCCTCGCGGGCCGTCTTGTTGCTAGTGTCGGTTTGTATTGGCGGTTCAGCCCGTCTTCCGCACAACCCCCTTAGCTCCATGGTGCCGCCCAGGGCCTGTTCCTGGCGTGTGTGCCTGAACCTATGGAGGCAAAAGCCAATGCGTTTTACCCCTGTCAAGACCCTGGCCGCCGCGGCCGTCCTGTTTGCATTTGCCGGATCGGCCCAAGCCGCCGATGCCTCGCAATGTGAACTCAAGCGGCCCGTCATGTTTGGCGCCATGAACTGGGAATCCAATCTGGTCCTGGTCGACGTCGAACGTTTCATCATGGAAAAGGGCTACGGTTGCAAGACCGAAACCCTGCCCACCGAGACCCTGCCCGCCCTGGCCGCCCTGGAGCGCGGCGATCTGGACATCAACACCGAGATCTGGCTGAACAGCGTGGCCGATCCCTGGGATCGCGCCCAGAAGACCGGCAAGGTCAAGCGCATCGGCGACCTGTACATGGGCGCCGAAGGCTGGTACATCCCTCGCTACACGGCCGAGCGCCTGCCCGAGCTGAAGTCCGCGGCCGATCTGCCCAAGTTCAAGGACGAATTCAAGGATCCGGAAGAGCCCGGCAAGGGCCGCTTCTACGGTTGCCCGGCAGGCTGGGGTTGCGAAGTCACCAGCAACAACCTGTTCCATGCCCTGAAGCTGGACGACACCTACACGCTGTACTCGCCCGGCACGGGCGCGGCGCAGAAGGCGGCCCTGATGTCGGCCTACAAGCGCAAGCAGAACGTCGTGTTCTATTACTGGTCGCCCACGCCGCTGGTCGGCGCCATGGACCTGGTCAAGCTGGACATGCCGCCCTACGACGCTGAAAAGCACAAGTGCCTGACCTCGCCCAAGTGCGCCAAGCCCGAGCCCAGCGCCTATCCCGACAATCCCGTCTTCACGGCGGTGAACACGAAGTTCTCCCAGGATGCGCCCAAGCTGACCGAGTTCCTGTCCAAGGTCTCGGTGCCGCTGCCGGTCATCAATGAAACCCTGGCCCACATGGAAGAGTCCGGCGATGAATCCAACGCCGTGGCCAAGTGGTTCCTGAAAAACAAACCCGACGTCTGGACCAAGTGGGTCCCCGCCGACGTCGCCGGGCGCGTCCAAAGCGCGCTGTAAAGCACTGTGATCCTGGCTGCGCGCCGCGGTGGCGCGTACCGGCCCCTGGAGGGACCGGACCTCTTTGCCGGGATGGCCGCCGGCCGGGCGCGAGCGCCCGGCCTGGCAAGCGTGCTTGTGCCGCCACCTGCGGTGGCAGTGATCCCGGTGCCGGGCACCGATGTGGGATGGACCCCCGCCCCTGGCGGTCCGTCCCGGTGCCAGGCACCCGTCTCAGTCTCGTTGTTTTCCGCTGCGCCGGCGTGCCCGGTGGCGACACGGGCGGCGAGCGCGCCAGAATGGAGTCAAATGCATGTTTCCTGAAATTATTCCCGCCCGTCAGGTACGAGGGGCGATCGACGGTTTCGTCGATCATCTGGTCACCAACTATGCGGATACGCTGGAGAAACTGTCCCAGCCGGTCCTGCACGCGTTGGTGTGGTTGGAGCAACTGCTGCGCAGTTCGCCCTGGTGGGCGGTCGTCGCGGTCACGGTGGCGATCGCGTATGGCGTGAGCCGCCGCATCGGCCTGAGCCTGGCGATGGGCGCGCTGCTGTGCCTGATCGGCGTGCTGGGCCTGTGGGACGCCGGCATGCAGACGCTGGCGCTGATGATCATGGCGGCCGGCCTGTCGGTGCTGATCGGCATCCCGCTCGGTGTGCTGATGGCGCGCGTGAACTGGCTGCGCTCGATCATGCTGCCGGTGCTGGACGTGATGCAGACCATGCCCAGCTTCGTCTACCTGATTCCCGTCGTCATGCTGTTCGGCCTGGGCAAGATCCCCGCCATCATCGCGACGGTCATCTATGCCGTGCCGCCGCTGATCCGGCTGACCGACCTGGGCATCCGCCTGGTCGACCGTGAAGTGCTGGAGGCGTCGCGCGCCTTTGGCGCCAATCCGCGCCAGCAGCTCTTCGGCGTGCAGCTTCCCCTGGCGCTGCCCAACATCATGGCTGGCATCAACCAGACCACGATGATGGCGCTGTCGATGGTGGTCATCGCGTCGATGATCGGCGCGCGCGGGCTGGGCTATGAAGTCCTGCTGGGCATCAACCGCCTGGAAGTGGGCCGGGGCCTGTTGGCCGGCCTGGGTATCGTGGTGTTGGCCGTGCTGTTCGACCGGATCACGCAATCGTATGGACAGCGCATGCGCATGGGAGGCCAGCGATGAGCAAGATCGAAGTCAAGAACATCTACAAGATCTTCGGATCGCATCCGAAGAAGTGGCTGCAGGCCGCGCAGGGCGGCATGAGCAAGGAACAGCTGCTGGCCGAAAGCGGCCACACGCTGGGCCTGCGCGACATCAGCCTGTCCATCGAAGAGGGCAGCATCTACGTCATCATGGGCCTGTCCGGGTCGGGCAAGTCCACGCTGATCCGCCATTTCAATCGCCTGATCGAGCCCAGCGCGGGCCACATCCTGGTTGACGGCGTGGACGTGGTCAGCCTGAACAAGCGCGACCTCGAAGTCTTCCGTCAAAAGAAGATGAGCATGGTGTTCCAGCGCTTCGGGCTGTTCCCGCACCGCACCGTGCTGGACAACGCCGCCTACGGCCTGACCGTGCAAGGCGTGGGCAAGGCCGAGCGCGAGAAGCGCGCCCGCGAATGGCTGGAGCAGGTGGGCCTGTCGGGGTTCGAGAACCAGTACCCGCATCAGCTTTCGGGCGGCATGCAGCAGCGCGTCGGCCTGGCGCGCGCCCTGGCGACCGATGCCGAAATCCTGCTGATGGACGAGGCATTCTCCGCCCTGGACCCGCTGATCCGCCGCGAAATGCAGGACCAGCTCCTGCAGCTTCAGGCCAAGCTCAACAAGACCATCGTCTTCATTACGCACGATCTGGACGAAGCGCTGCGCCTGGGTAACCGCATCGCCATCCTGAAGGACGGCGAACTGGTGCAGGAGGGCACGCCCGAGGACATCCTGCTGAATCCGGCCAACGATTACGTGCAGTCGTTCCTGCAGGACGTGAACCGCACCAAGGTGCTCAACGCCACGCACGCCGTGAACCCGGCGCGCCTGACGCTGACGATGCGCTCGCGCCCCGCGCACGCCGTGGACCGCATGAACGCGCTGAACTATGAGTACGCGCCGGTGCTGGACGGCAAGCGGCTGGCGGGTGTGTTGACCGCCAAGGCGGCCGCGACGGCGATGCAGGAAGGCGCGCGCGACGTGTCCCGCTTCGTCGAGGACCTGGCCTCGGTACCCGCCACTGCGGGCCTGGGCGAAGTGCTGGCCCAACTGGTCCACAGCGACCAACCGGTCGCCGTGACGGGCGAGGACGACGAGTTCCTGGGCATGCTGTCGCGCAAGAAGGTCGTGGAGCTGGTGACGCCGGCCCTGACCGAAACGCCGGCCCAGGTGGAAACGCCGGCCGTGGCCGACGCGACCCCGCCGCAGGCGGACGCCGAGACCGAGCGCCACGACAAAGCGGCCTGATCGCGGCCTTTCCCGCCAGCCTGACTGCGGCCACATACTGCGCCCGCGTGCATGCCCTTGCACGCGGGCGCAGTCACGATATGATGGCTGGCCGGCCGGCTCGGCCGGTTTTCCTTTTATCGAAACATCGGAAACCGCCATGCCCATTTTGAACATCCAGATCATGCAAGGCCACACGGCCGCCCAGAAAGCCACGCTGCTGAAGGCGGCGTCCAACGCGGTGGTCGAAAGCATCGCGGCGCCCTTGCCCAGCGTGCGCATCGTGCTGCACGAAGTGCCGGCGGAACACGTGATCGTCGCGGGCGAGATAGGCAAGCGCATGGCGCGCGTGGACGTGGACCTCATCGAAGGCCGCGACGAGGCCAAGAAGGCCGCTCTGATCGCCGCGCTGAACCAGGCCGTGTGCGCCAGCATCGACATCTCCGGCGAAGACGTCCGCGTGCTGCTGCGCGACGTGCCCAAGACCGACATGGGCGTGGCCAATGGGCTGAGCGCGAAGGCGGCGGGACGGTAGCCGCATTCCCGTTCCCGTTCCCGTTCCCGTCCGGGGGCGGGGGCTATCGGGGATAGCGGCGATTTCAGACGCCGCTGATATCCCGCGCCGGACCCGCGCGTGACCATAACGTGGGTGGCTGTTTCGAGCCGCCAACTGGACACGCGAGGTGGGTCCCTGCATGGCAACGCTGATTCGTAACGACCGTTCTTCGCTTCCCCCTGAAATCGCCTTGGTTCAGGGCAACGCGCTGCTTCTCAAAGTGCTGGGGTTGGGGCCGAACAAGAAGCACCTTGTGTTCAAGGGAAACCCGCCTTCCTTGCTTCGCGTCGAGGCAATCAACCCGGATGACAGGAACAGAGAGCAGTCGATCAGGCTGGTCTCGCTTGCCACGCATTCGCAGTGGGAGAGCGTGGTGGAAGTGGTCGCGTACGTCAACGAACAGCCCTTGAGCAGGATTGATGCCGGCACGCGGCGGCTCAGGGTCAGGATCGTGCCGGAACTGCGGTTGCCGAATGAAGGCACTGAAGCCGGATTGCTGGCAAGGCTGCTGATCGCGGAAGCCGCGGGTCCCGAAGATGAATACTACGCCGGCGAGGCGGACGCGCTGGAGAGCATGAGATGGATCAAGCGCGTCTTGCAGAATCGGCTGCGTGCAGGCGCTCAGCATTTTTCATTGAGGCCCGCTTCCGTGGATCCCAAGGCGATCCAGAATCTTGCCGACGTGGTCAGGATACCGGGGCAGGTCGCTGATTTCGATACCTACCCGTTGCTGCCGTCCACGTTGAAGCGGCGGATCGATGAAGCCGTGAGCGTCGCCAATGACGCCTCCGATGCCCGCTATCAACGCTATCGGCGGTTTGTTAGCGCCGCGATTGACGTCGCGCAAAGCACTGAGGCTGTCGCCGATCCGTGCACCACTGGCTTGTACGCTTGGCGAACAGCTTTGTCGGGCAGCCCAGGACCCAACTTCGTCTTTTTTCGAACAAAAGGCGGCCAGGACTTCTACACCTTGACGCCGGCCTACCGAGCCAACGTCCTCAAGATCCGTTGAATGAGCCTCTCCATGAAGACACTGCTAGCAATGCTGGTGTTGGCGTGCCCTACGCTGGCCGCCGCGGGCGATTTGCCCGACGCGCCTTTCCGCATCACGCCGGACGAACGGTTTACCGTCTCGGCCAGCCCCTACTACCAGCAACCCGAAAAGGCCATCGCAAACCGGTTGGCATACCTGAATAAAAACGGACAGACGAATCATTTCTGCCTGGTGGGATACCGATGGAAGGCCGGCGGCTCGCAAGTCTGGCTGTTTTGGGGCGAAGACGACAGCCTGATTCAGTGGCATGGCAACCGGGATAAAAGCATCCGCGAATCAAGCCTCATGAACGACCGCGACGGCGTGAAGTGGGGCAGGGATACCTTCGAAGAAGGCGACCGGGCTGCCATGTTCCCACGCACCTTGAGCACCCGGGCGTGGAAACAGCTGGCAGCCGACTGTGAGGAGCATGGCGAAAAGTTCGTCTTCAAACCCTTCGTCCCCCCGCGCTAGTTAATCCAGCTTCACATTCGCCGCCTTCACCACCTCTCCCCACCGCGCGATCTCGCTCTTGATGTAGGCGCCATATTCCTGCGGTGTCGATCCCAGCGCCTGCGCGCCCTGCACCTTGAGCTGCTTCTGCATTTCCGGCGACTTCAGCGCGCGCAGGATCTCGGCGTTCAGCTTGTCGATGACGGGCGCGGGCGTGCCGCTCGGGACGACGACGCCTTGCCAGGCGCCCATGCCAAAGCCCGGCGCCACCGTTTCGGCCACCGTCGGCACATCCGGCAACTGTTCGCTGCGCGACGCGCTGGTGACCGCCAGCGCGCGCAGCTTGCCTTCGCGGATGAAGCCCAGCGAATCGTTGAGCGTGTTGGTCATCACCTGGACCTGGCCGCCGACCAGGTCCGTCATGGCGGGGGCGCTGCCGCGGTAGGGGACGTGGACGGCGTCGATGTCCAGCGACCGCAGGAGCAGCAGCGCGCCCAGGTGCGTGACGTTGCCCGCGCCGGCCGAGCCGTACGACAGCTTGCCGGGGTGCTTGCGCGCATAGTCGACGAAGGCCGACGCGGTGTCGGCGGGCACGGATGGGTGCACCAGCAGGACCAGCGGAATGACGGCCGTGGTCGAGACCGGCGCGAAGTCCTTGACCGGATCGAAGGGCAGCGAGCGGTAGAGGTTGGGGCTGAGGGCGATGGACGAGGTGTTGTACAGCACCGTGTAGCCGTCGGGCTTGGCGGCGGCCGCGTACTGCATGCCGATGTTGCCGTTGGCGCCGCCCTTGTTCTCCACCACCACCGTCTGGCCGAGCTGTTCGGTGAGCTGCTTGGCCAGCACGCGCGCCACCAGGTCGGTCGGCCCGCCGGGCGGGAAGGGCACCACCATCGTGACGGGGCGGTCGGGCCAGGCGGCTTGCGCGCTCGCGGCGCCTCCCAGCGCCAGGATGGCCAGCGTGGCGGCCAGCATTGTTTTTTTCATGGTTTGTCTCCTTGTGCTGTTATGGGTACTGCGGATGACGCCCGGGCGGCCGTGTCCTCTACGGGACACTGCGCCGTCCGGCGCGGACTCAGTCGGGCCTGCCAGCCAGCATGCGCACGGCCGTGTAGGCCATCACCGGCTTGCCGTGCTGGTTGCGCACCTCGATGGCGGAGGTGACGACCGCGCGGTTGTGCTGCGAGGTGGGACGCACGCCCGTGACTTCGATCTCGGCCCAGACGGTGTCGCCGGCCACCACGGGCGCGAGCATCTTCTTGTGGACTTCCAGCAGCGCCAGCCCCGTGCCCTGCACCATGCCCTGCATGATGAGGCCCTCGATCAGCCCATATGTCAGCGCGCCCGGCGCGGGGCGGCCCTGGATCGCGCCGTGTGCGTAGGTGGCGTCGATGAAGATGGTTTCCAGCATGCCGGTGACGCTGATGAAATTCACGATGTCGGTCTCGGTGACCGTGCGGCGAAACGTCTGGAAGCGCTGGCCGACGACGAGGGCCTGCCAGTAATAGCCCTGGCCGAGTTGGGCGACGGGGGCGGAAGTGCGGTCTTGGGTCATGCGGGGTCCTTGGCGTTTTCAGGAAGGGGATCGCTCGCGTCGCGGGCCGCGCCGGTATCGAGCAGCGCCGCGATGTCGGCGGGCGGCAGGCCCGCCTGGCGCAGCACCTCGCGCGTGTGCTCGCCCAGCCGCGGGGGCATGGCGGGCGGCACCTCGGATTGCGCCAGGCGCACGGGGTTGCGCGCGAAGCGATAGCGGCTGCCGGCGGCGCTTTGCAGCGGCACGAAGAAGCCGACGCTCTGCAGATGCGGGTCGGTTTCCAGGTCCTCCAGCCGGTTCACGGGGGCGGCGGGAATTTCCAGGCGTTCGCACAGGGCCAGCCAGTAGGCCGTGTCGTGCGCGGCGACGATGCCGGCCTGCAGCTCGTAGAGCGTCTCGATGTGCCGGGTGCGGGCCGAGATGTCGGCAAAGCGCGGATCGTCGGCCTGGTCGGGCCGGCCGGCGGCGATGAAGAAGTCGCGCCAGTGCGCGTCGGTGTAGGGCATCAGGCAGACGTGGCCGTCGGCGGTCTGGCAGGGCCGGCGCCAGGGCGTCAGCACGCGGGGATAGCCGGGTGCGCCGGGCTCGTCCGCCAGGTGCCGGCCGTAGTAATGCTCCACCAGCGCAAATGACGCCATGCTTTCGAACATGGGCACTTCCACCTCCTGGCCGAGGCCCGTGCGCTCCCGCTGGAACAGCGCGGCCAGGATGGCGTGCGCGGCGACGAGGCCGCAGGTCTTGTCGGCGGCGACGGTGGGCAGGTAGCGCGGGGCGCCGGTCTGGCGGCCCACCAGGTCGGCCAGGCCGGACAGGCCCTGGATGATGTCGTCGTACGCCGGGCGCCCGTCGTAGGCGCCGCCCGCGCCGAAGCCGTACAGGCCCGCGTAGACCAAGCGGGGGTTGCGGGCGCACAGCGTGGCGGGGTCCAGGCCCAGCGCGGCCATCTTGGCGGGGCGCATGCTGTGCATCAGCACGTCGGCCTGGTCCACCATCGTCAGCAGCGCCTGGCGCGCGGCCGGCTGTTTCAGGTCCAGCACGATGCTGCGCTTGTTGCGGTTCAGGCCCAGGAAGATCGCGGACAGGCCGGCCTCCTGCGACGGGCCGGTGCGCCGGGTGGAGTCGCCGCCGGGCGCTTCCACCTTGATCACGTCCGCGCCATAGTCGGCCAGGATCTGCGACGCGTAGGGGCCGAACACGACGGAGGTCAGGTCCAGGATGCGCACGCCGTCCAGCGCGGCGGCGCGGGGAGAGGGAGAGGTTGTCATGGGGGCCATGCTATCGGCGCCGCTCATACGCGTCTAATATGGCTTCGGTATTACTTGATACGGAATCTGTTATGGCTATAGATTTGCGCCAGCTTCGGCAATTCGTGACGATTGCCGAACTGGGAAGTTACCGGCGCGCGGCCGACGCGCTGCACATCGCGCAGCCCGCGCTATCGGTGTCCATCCAGAAACTGGAACATGCGGTGGGCGTGCCGTTGCTGGTGCGAGGCGCCAAGGGCGTGACCACCACGCCTGCCGGAGACGCGTTGATGGCCGACGCGCGGCGCGCGCTGTTCCACACCGAGCAGGCCCGGCAGGCCGCCCGCCGCGTGGCGCTGGGCGAATGGGGCACGCTGCGCCTGGGCTTCGTCGGCTCGGCCACCTACATGCTGCTGCCGCGCTGCCTGCCCGTGTTTCGCGCGCAGTACCCGGACGTGCAACTGGACCTGCGCGAGGACAGCACGGTGGGGCTGGTGGCGATGCTGCGCGCCAACGATATCGACGCGGGCCTGGTGCGCGGGCCGCTGGCCGAAGACAGCGAGCTGGATTCCTGGGTGGTGGAGCGCGACGATCTCATCCTTGCCGTGCCCGCCGGGCATCCGCTTGCCGCCGCCGGCCCCGTTGCGCTGGCGCGCATGCGGTCCGAGAACTTCGTGCTGTATTCGCCGGCCAAGGTGCCCGGCCTGAACGGGGTGACGCTGGCGCTGTGCCACAAGGCGGGCTTTTCGCCGCGCATCAGCCAGGAAGCCATCCAGGTGCAGACGCTGGTCAGCCTGGTCGCCAGCGGCATGGGCGTCGCGCTGGTGCCGGGCGTGACGCGCGCGTACTCCACGCCGCACGTGGCCTTCGTGTCCCTGACCGATGCGGATGCGCACGGCGCGCTGTCCCTGTCGCTGGTGACGCATCGCGACACGTCGTGTGCGTCGGTGCTGCGGCTGCGCGACAGCATGCTGGCGCCGGAGGCGGGCTGAACGGTCGCCCGGCCGGGGGCATGAGGCGCGCGGCCGGGCGCGGCCGCTACTGCGTCTTCAAGCCCAGTTCGGCCACGAACTGCTTTTCCTGCGCCACCTGCCGGATGGCGTAGTCCGTATAGGCGGCCGAGTCCATCAGCATGTGCGGCTGGTCGGCGCTTTCCAGCGCGCGGTTGTATTCCGCGTCGCGCGAGGCGCGATGGAATGCCTGCTGCAGCACGGCGACGATGGCCGGGTCCATGCCCTTGGGTCCGGCGATGCCGACGGGGTTGGAGGCGACGATGGGATAGCCCAGCTCGGTGAGCGTGGGCACGTCGGGCAAGCGCCGGGCGCGCGCGTCGCCCATCACTGCCAGCAGCCGCGCCTTGCCGGTGTCGATCATCGGACCCCAGCCCGCATCCGACACCATCTGGATATGTCCGCCCAGCAGCGCGGTGGTTTCTTCAGCCGCGCCCTTGTAGGGGATGAAGTTGAACCTGACGCCGGTGAGCCGGGACAGGCGTTCGATGGCGATGCGCCCGGAGCCGCCCGTGCCGGTCGCGCCATAGCTGATCCTGTCGGGGTTGGCCCGCGCATCGGCGATGAGGTCGTCCAGCGTCTTCCACGGCGCGTCCTGCCGCACGACGATGCCGTAGGAGTAGGCCGTCATGCAGGCGACGTAGGTGAAGTCCTTGAGCGGGTCGTAGTTGACCGCTTGCAGGAAGGGATAGCGAAACAAGGTGCCCACCACCACCGACACCGTATAGCCGTCGGGCGCCGCCGTTTGCGCCATGGCGGCGGGTCCCAGCGTGCCGCCCGCTCCGGGCCGGTTGGCGATGACGACCGGCTGGCCGAGTTCGCGCGAGGCCGCCACCGCCAGGGCGCGCATCTGCGTGTCGGTGGCGCCGCCCGCGGGAAAGGGCACGATCAGCGTGATGGGCCGCGCGGGGAACGCGGCGGCGCGCGCGGGCGCGCAAAGGCCAAGCGCCGCGGGCAAGGCCAGCCCCAGCTTGAGCAGGCTGCGGCGTCTGGGCGAAGCGGTGCTGCAAATGGGATGCGTCATGGTGGTCTCCGTCCTGGTTGTTATGGGCACAGCAGACAGCAGGTTTCCGGCGGCGTCAGGCGCGCCGGGAAAGGCAACGCCTAGCGCGCGATGCCGCGCGCGCGCAGGCTGGCGATGGCGGCGTCGTCGTAGCCGGCTTCGCGCAGGATCTGGTCGGTATGTTCGCCGGGCAGGGGCGCCTGCCGATGGATGGCGAACTGAAAGCCGGACATTTTCACGGGGCTGGCGATCTGCGCGCCGCTGCCGTAGGCGTCGTGCCGGACCTGCCGCACCATGCCGCGCGCGACGAATTGCGGGTGCGCCAGGCTTTCGGCCAGCGTCAGCACCGGGGACACGCAGCAATCCGCGCCGTCCAGCAAGGCTAGCCAATGCGCCCGCGGCTTCGAGCCGAACAGGCGTTCAAGTTCTGCGCGCACATGGGCCTGTTGCGCCGCATCGGCATCGCGGTGCAGGGGAATCAGGTCCGTGCGGTCCAGGCGCTGGCACAGCGCCGTCCAGAATTTGGGTTCCAGCGCCGCCACCGCCAGATGGCGGCCGTCCTGCGCGCGGTATTGGCCGTAGCAGGCCAGTGCGCCAGAGAGCGTGTCGCCGCCGGCGGGCCGGGTGGCGCCGTGGGCGTTGAGGGTGGCCAGCGGCACCGCCGCGCTGGCCAGCAGGCCGTCCGCGATGGCGATGTCTAGACAGCGGCCGCGGCCGGTGCGCCGCGCGTCGAGCAGGGCAGCCAGGATGCCCATCGCCGCCGTGAGCGAGCCGCCCAGGATATCGGCCACGGGCACGTTGGACAGCGCGGGTTCGTCCGGGCCGCAGCCCATCTGGTCCGCCACGCCGGCATAGGCCGAATAATTCAGGTCGTGGCCGGCGGCGTGACGCAAGGGACCCGTCTGGCCGTAGCCGGTGATGCTGCAGTACACCAGCCGGGGATTGTGGCCGGCCAGGGTGGGATAGTCGGCCTTCAGGCGGGCCGCCACGCCGGGCCGGAAGCTCTCGATCACGACGTCCGCCTCGCGCGCCAGCGCCGCCAGCGCGGCCTGGCCGTCGGGGTGCTTCAGGTCCAGCCGCAGGCCGCGCTTGTTGCGGTTGCACACCGCGCGCAGCGACGGCGGCGCATAGTCGCCGGCCTGCGTGTCTTCGATCTTGATCACGTCCGCGCCCAGGTCCGCCAGGTACTGCGCGCCCAGCGGGCCGGGCAGCAATCGCGACAAGTCCAGGATCCTGATGTCCGCGAGCGGGGCGGTGTTCGGCGTATCCAAAGAGGGACTCCGGTAAATACGAAGAGGCGGCCGGGAATCGGCTCAAGCCAGTCTAGGCGCGGCTTTGCGGCGGTCCAATGGCGAAATCGCTGATTTCGCTTGGCGGGAATGCTCACGCCGGGCATTTCTTGCCGGCGGACCTTTCGCTACCATCGACGCCATCGGTGTCCACCCCGCCTCGGGAATCGCCATGACGCATCACACCATCGCCGTGGGGCATGTCGCCCAGATCCTGCAAGGCGCACGCCGCCGCGGCGTGGACGTCGACCGGGTGCTGTTGCGCGCCGACGTGCCGCCCGCGCTGCTGCAGGCGCCGATGGCGCGCGTGTCGCAGGCGCAGTTCGCGCAGATCCTGCGGATGCTGCGGCGCGCCACGCGCGACGACTTCCTGGGCATGGGCCGCCAGCCGGTTCCGTTGGGCGCCTTCGCCCATGCCTGCCGGCTCGCGCTGCAGGAGGCCACGGTGGGGCAGGCGCTGCGCGTCGCGTTCCGCTATTACCACGGCGTCCTGCGCGACTTCACCGCGCGTCTGTGCGTGGACCGCGATGCCGCGCGCGTCGTGCTGGATGCGCGCGGCGAACGCCGCTGCACGCAGTGGTACGCCGAGCGCACCTTTCTGTTCTTCACGCTGGGCGTGGCGAACTGGCTGGCCGGGCGCCGCATTCCGATATTGGGCGTGGACTACAACGGCGGCACACGCAGCGCCGACGCGCACAGGGTGTTCCATGCCCCGGTCCACTATGGGCAGCAGGTGACGGGCCTGCGGCTGGAGTCGCGCTGGCTGGCGCTGCCGGTGGTGCAGGACGCGCAGGCGCTCAAGGCCTTCCTGGCGAATGCGCCATTCGATCTGCTGGTGAAGTACCAGGATCGCGCAACGCTCACCGACCGCATCCGGCGCCTGCTGCGCAACGACCTGTCGGCCGACCTGCCGTCGCTGGCGCAGGTCAGCGCGCAGTTGTCGATGACGCCGCAGACGCTGCGGCGCCACCTGCGCGAAGAAGGCCAGGGATTCCAGGTGCTCAAGGACGACCTGCGGCGCGATGCGGCGGTCGAATACCTGGGACGGCACGATCTATCGCTGATGGACATCGCCGAGCGACTGGGGTTTTCCGAGCCCAGCACCTTCCACCGCGCGTTCAAGAAATGGACGGGCGTGTCGCCCGGCGAATACCGCCGCAACCGGCTCGTGTGCGGTCCGGCCTGCCGGCCGCCCATGGACTGACACTTTCCGCCAATCGGATTGACGCCTGCGGCCATTGCCGCGCCGCCCGGCCGGCGGGAACCTACGGACTGGACACCGGCCGGCCGCCAGACGCCGCGCCGCACGAGACACCGAGCCGGCACGCCGGCGCGCCGCAGGAGGAACACGGGCTTATGTATCTGACTCAGGGCCTGCACCGGGCAAGCCGGCTGTATCCCCGCACGATCGCCTTGCGTGAAGGCGCTCGCGCCTGGACCTATCCCGAACTGCTGGCCTGGGCGGCCCGCAAGGCCGCCGTGCTGCGGGACTACGGCGTGCGTCGCGGCGACCGGGTTGCGCTGCTGGGCGCGAACAGCGCCTCGTACGTGTCGGCCATGCTCGCGTGCTGGTGGCTGGGGGCGGTCATCCAGCCCCTGAACACGCGCTGGAACGACGCCGAGCTGGCGCAGGGCCTGGCGGACGGCGGCGCGCGCCTGGCCCTGGCGGACCCTGCGATGTCGCCGCGCCTTGCCGGCAGCCTGTCGGCTTGCGCGGCGCAGGCGCTGCCGCTGCCCGAACTGGATGCGCTGGCCGAGGCCGCGCCCGCCCTGGAAGACTGCCGCGCGGGCGGCGACGCGCTGGCCGCCATTCTGTACACCGGCGGCACGACCGGCATGCCCAAAGGGGCGATGCTGACGCACGCCAATCTGTGGAGCGCCGCCGTCGCCCGGCTGGCCACCGTCCCCACGCCGCAGGACAGCCGCGTGCTGCTGGTGGCGCCGCTTTTCCACGTGGCCGGACTGGGCCGGCTGATGGGGCAGTTCCTGGCGGGCGCGTCGGTCGTGATGCAGCGGGGATTCGATCACGGGGCGGTGCTGCAATCCCTGCAGGACGATGGCGTCTCCGAAGTGCTGCTGGTGCCCAGCATGATCCAGATGCTGCTGGATGCGCCGGATTTCGCGACCTACCGGCTGGGCGGCGTGCAGCGCGTCATCTGGGGCGCGTCCCCCATCGCGCCCGCGCTGCTGGCCCGGGCGCTGGACGCCTTTCCCAATGCGGAATTCGTGCATGCCTACGGCATGACCGAGACCTCGGCGCTGGTGGCCCTCAATGCCGACGTGCGGCAGGGCGGGCCGCGCGCCTTGTCGGCGGGCCGTCCCGCGGTCGGGGTCGAGGTGCGCATCCTGGCGGCCGACGGCCAGGACGTCCCGCCCGGCGCGGTGGGCGAGCTGGCGGTGCGCGGTCCCATGGTCGTCGCCGGCTATTGGAACCGGCCCGACGAGACGGCGCGGATGTTTGCCGACGGATGGCTATTGACGGGCGATGCGGCGCGCCAGGACGACGACGGTTATCTGTACGTGGTGGACCGCCTGAAGGACATGATCGTCACCGGCGGCGAAAACGTCTACGCGGCCGAAGTGGAAGCCGCCCTGGCGCGGCATGCGGGCGTGGCGCGCTGCGCGGTGATCGGGGTGGCGCACGAACGGTGGGGCGAAGCCGTGCACGCGGTGATCGTGGCGCGGCCGGGCGCAGCGCCCGATGCCGCCACGTTGAACGCGCATTGCCGCAAGGTCCTAGCGCCCTACAAGTGCCCCAAGAGCTATGAATTCCGCGACGACCTGCCCATGTCGGCGGCGGGCAAGGTGTTGAAGTCCGTGCTGCGGCAGGGCCATGGATTCCCCAGCGCGGCGTCCGCCGCGTCGACTCTTCAGGAGAAGCAGGCATGAATCGAAAAGTGTGGGTGGCCGGCGTCGGCATGATCCCGTTCAGCAAGCCCGGCGCGAGCGAACCCTATTTCGTCATGGGCATGCGCGCGGTGCGCGACGCCATGCAGGACGCCGGACTGCCCTACGAGTCCGTGGAGCAGGCGTACGCGGGCTATGTCTATGGCGATTCGACCTCCGGCCAGGCGGTGGTCTACGGCGTGGGCCTGACGGGCATCCCCGTATTCAACGTCAACAACAATTGCGCCAGCGGTTCGTCGGCCCTGTTCCTGGCGCGGCAGGCGGTCGAAAGCGGCGCCGCGGAATGCGCGCTGGCGGTGGGCTTTGAACAGATGGTGCCTGGCGCGCTGAAGGGCGTGTATGAAGACCGCCCGTCGCCGCTGCAGGCCTTCGCGGCGTCCATGACCGAGCTCCAGGGTTACGACGCCGACAAGCCGCGCGCGGCGCAGTTCTTCGGCGGCGCCGGCCGCGACTACATGAAAGCGCACGGCATCCGTGCGGACACGTTCGCGCGCATTTCGGTCAAAGCGCGCCAGCACGCGGCGCGCAACCCGTATGCCGTGTTCCGCCAGACCGTGACGCTGGACGAAGTGCTGGCCGCGCCCATGATCTTCGACCCGCTGACCCGGCTGCAGTGCTGCCCGCCCACCTGCGGCGCGGCGGCGGCCATTCTGTGCTCGGACGATTTCGCCCGTCGCCACGGACTGCGCCCCGCGGTGGGCATCGCCGCGCAGGCGATGACGACCGACCTGCCATCGACCTTTGACGCCGGCGACATGCGCAAGCTGGTCGGCTACGACATGACGCGCGCCGCGGCGGACCGCGTCTACGAGGCCGCGGGCGTGGATCCGGCCGACGTGGATGTCGTCGAGCTGCACGACTGCTTCACGGCCAACGAACTGATCACCTACGAAGGCCTGCGCCTGACGCCCGAGGGCACGGCGGAAAAATTCATCGTGGAAGGCGACAACACCTACGGCGGGCGCGTCGTCACCAATCCGTCCGGCGGCCTGCTGTCCAAGGGTCATCCGCTGGGCGCGACGGGCCTGGCGCAGTGCGCCGAGCTGGTCTGGCAACTGCGCGGCCAGGCGGACCTGCGCCAGGTCGAGGGCGCGCGCCTGGCGCTGCAGCACAACCTGGGATTGGGCGGCGCGTGCGTCGTCACGCTGTATCAGGCCGCATAAGGAGAACAAGCATGGAGAACAAGCATGGAGAGACAAGGCATGGGTACGCTTGAAGGCAAGGTGGCGCTGGTGTCCGGATCGGGGCGCGGCATCGGCCAGGAAATCGCGCTGAAACTGGCGCGCGAGGGCGCCAGGGTGGTGGTCAACGACCTGGACGCGGGGCCCGCCGACGACACGGTGGCGCTGATCCGCAAGGCGGGCGGGCAGGCCGTGGCCTGCGCGGGCAGCGTCACCGAATCCGGCTTTGCCGACCGCTTCGTGGGGGCGGCCCTGGACGCCTACGGCGGGCTGGACATCATCGTGAACAACGCCGGGTATACCTGGGACAACGTGATCCAGAAGATGACCGACGAACAATGGGACGAGATCCTGGCGGTGCACCTGTCCGCGCCGTTCCGCATTCTGCGGGCCGCGTCTGGCTTCATCCGCGAAGCGGCCAAGGCCGAGGCCGCCGAGGGCCGCGAGGTCTTTCGCAAGGTCGTGAACATCTCGTCCACCTCGGGCGTGATGGGCAATGCGGGCCAGGCCAACTACGCGGCGGCCAAGGCCGGCGTGAACGGCCTGACGCGGGCGCTGGCCAAGGAATGGGGGCGCTACAAGGTCAACGTGAACAGCGTGGCCTTCGGGCTGATCAAGACCCGGCTCACCGAAGCCGCCGCCGACGGCGACGCCACGCTGGACATCCAGGGCCGGCAGATCAAGGTGGGCGTGAATCCGCAGGTGCTCAAAAACGCCGAAAGCCTGATTCCCATCGGCCGCGCGGGCACGCCGGCAGAGGCGGCGGGCGCGGTGTACCTGTTCTGCCTGCCCGAATCCAACTACGTCAGCGGCCAGGTGCTGGTCGTGGGCGGCGGACGTCCCTGACGCTGCGGGAGCCCCCAATGGATACCCCAATGGATACCCCGAAAAAAAGCTGGATGGACGCCGACCTGACGCTGTTCCAGGATTCGACCCGGCGCCTGTTCGAAAAGGAGTTCGCGCCCGACGAAGCCAGGTGGCGCAAGCAACAGCACGCGGATCGCGAGATCTGGCGCAAGGCGGGGCGCATGGGGCTGCTGTGCGTCAGCATGCCCGAGGCCTATGGCGGCGGCGGCGGCACCTTCGCGCACGAGGCCATCGTGGCGGCCGAGCAGGCGCGCGCGATGGTCCATGGCTTCAGCAACAACGTGCACAGCGCAATCCTGGCCCACTACATACTGAACTACGGCACCGAGGCCCAGAAGCAGCGCTGGCTGCCGAAGATGGCCACCGGCGAGCTCGTCGGGGCCATCGCCATGAGCGAGCCGGGCGCGGGGTCCGACCTGAAGAGCATCCGCGCCACGGCGACGCGCGATGGCGACGCCTATGTCGTCAATGGCGCCAAGACCTTCATCACCAATGGCCTGCACGCCGATCTGATTTGTGTGGTGGTCAAGACCGATCCCGCGGCCGGGTCGCGCGGAATATCGCTGATCATGCTGGAAACCCGGGACCTGCCGGGCTTTCGCCGCGGCCGGCTGCTCGAGAAGCTGGGCCAGAAAAGCCTGGACACGGCCGAGCTGTTCTTCGACGCGGTGCGGGCGCCGGCCTGCAACCTGCTGGGCGAAGAGGAGGGCCGCGGCTTTGCGCAACTGATGCAGCAACTGCCGCGCGAACGCCTGCTGATCGCGGTGGGCGCGGTGGCCACCATGCGGCGGGCCATCGACGAGACCGTCGCCTACACCCGGACGCGCCAGGTGTTCGGGCAGCCGCTGATCGACCTGCAGAACACGCGTTTCAAACTGGCCGAATGCGAGACGGTCGCGACGATCGCGGCGCGCTTCGTCGACGACTGCATTGCGCGGCAACTGGACGGCACGCTGGACCTGCCGACCGCCGCGATGGCCAAGTGGTGGACCACGCAGATGAACTGCCAGGTCATCGACGAATGCCTGCAGCTGCATGGCGGCTACGGGTACATGCTGGAGTATCCGATCGCCCGCATGTACGCCGATGCCCGCGTGGGCAAGATCTATGGCGGCTCGAACGAAATCATGAAAGAAATCATCGCGCGCGGCCTGGTCGCCTGAGGCGGCGCCGACGACGCGGGAACCGGAGACCCAGGGCATGCAGCAAGCGCATCATCGGTATTGGCCCAAGGGATTGCCGCTGGCCATCAGCCAGCCGCAGTCCAGCCTGTATTTCAACCTGGAAGCGTCCGCCACGCGCTATCCCGCCAAGCCCGCCATCGTGTTCTACGACACGACGCTGGACTATGCGCGCCTAAAGCGCGAGGTCGACGCCATGGCCGGCTATCTGCAGCACGGGGCCGGCATCAAGGCGGGCGACCGGGTGCTGTTGTTCAGCCAGAATTGTCCGCAGTTCATCATTGCCTACTACGCCATCCTGCGCGCGGACGCCGTGGTGGTGCCGGTCAATGCGATGAGCACCCCGGACGAACTGGCGCACTATCTTCAAGACAGCGGCGCGCGGGTCGCGTTCGCGGCGCAGGAACTGGCCGGCCGCTTGGCGGACTTCACGCGGGACGGCCGGCTGGACCGCGTGATCGTGCATGCCTATTCGGACTATCTGGGGCCGGGCGACGGCGCGGTTGCGCCGCCGGCCGAGATCGCTGCGCCCCGGCGCATGCCGGACATCCGGGGCGGCGTGCCCTGGTATGGCGCCATGGCGGTCAATGCGCCGCCGCTGCCTCACCGGGCCAGGGCGCAGGACCTGTGCCTGCTGCCGTATACGTCCGGCACCACGGGCCGGCCCAAGGGCTGCCGGCACACGCATGGCACGCTGGCGGCCGCGGCCACGGGGTCGCAACTGTGGCGGGGCCTGACTTGCGAGGCCATCATCATGGGCGTTGCGCCGATGTTCCACCTGCTGGGCATGCAGAACTGCATGAACCTGCCGATCCTGCTGGGCGCCACGGTGGTGCTGCTGCCGCGCTGGGACCGCAAGGTGGCCGCGCAACTGATGGCGCGGCATCGCGTCAGCGTGTGGGCGGCTGCTCCGGCGATGATCGTGGATTTCTTCGCGCAGCCGGGGATCGAAGACTACGACCTGTCCGCCCTGGCGCTGCTGTGCGGCGGCGGGGCGCCCATGCCCGAGGCCGTGGCGGGCATGCTGGCCAACCGCTACGGCATCGTCTTCAACGAAGCCTACGGCCTGACCGAAAGCGCCTCGTTCCTGCACTGCAATCCCATGCACCGCAACAAGCGCCAGTGCATCGGCGTGCCGACCTTCGGCGTGGACACGCGGGTGGTGGACCCGGCCACGCTGAAAGAACTGCCGCCCGGCGAGACCGGAGAACTGGTGACGCGCGGCGCGCAGATCATGCAGGGGTACTGGAACAATCCGGCGGCGGACGACGAGGCGTTTTTCATGCTGGACGGCGCGCGCTATTTCCGTACCGGAGACCTGGGACGCGTGGACGACGAAGGCTATTTTTTCATCACCGATCGCCTCAAGCGCATGATCAACGCTTCCGGCTACAAGGTCTGGCCGGCCGAGGTCGAAAATGCGCTGTACGAGCATCCGGCCGTGCACGAGGCCTGTGTCATCGGCGTTCCGGATGCCTGCCGCGGCGAAACCGTGAAGGCGCTGCTGGTGCTGCGGCCCGAGGCGCGCGACACGGCGCGGGAAGACGAGGTGATCGCCTGGGCCCGCGAGCGCATGGCGGCCTACAAGGCGCCGCGCATCGTCGAGTTCGTGGATGCGCTGCCCAAATCCAACACGGGCAAGATCCTGTGGCGCGCGCTGCAGGAGGCGCAGCGCGCCACGGCCTGATCCCCGACAAGGAAGGGGCGCGCCGCCAGGCCGCCACCCCGGCGTTGGCGTCAGGCGGGCGGGGCGGCGCGCAGCACGATTTGCGTGATCTCGGACGGGCGGCCCAGCCGGATGGGAAAGCCGGGCCACAGGCCCGCCCCATTGCTCACGTAGAGCTGCATGCCGCCCACCTGGTACATGCCCGACACGTAGCCCTCGTTGGCCAACTGCGTGAGCAGGTGCGGACCCAGGATCTGTCCGCCGTGCGTATGGCCGGACAGCTGCAAGCCGGCGCCGGCCTGGGCATGGCGCTCGGCGCCGACCGGGCGATGGCTCAAAAGGATCACCGCCGACGCGGGCGGCACGCCCTTCATGGCCGCATCGATATCGGGCAGCGGCTGGCCCACGCGCGCCGCCATGCTGTCGGTGATGCCCGCCAGCACGAGCGGCTGGCCGTCGCGTTCGAGGGTCATGTGCGCATTGAGCAGCATGCGCAGGCCAAGCTTCTCGAAGGCCTGCAGCCAGCCGAGGTATTCGGCGTAGTACTCGTGATTGCCCGGGATCGCCACCACGCCATGCGTCGCGCGCAGGTCGGCCAGCGGCTGCACGTCGGCGGCGCGCGCCGCGGGCGTGCCATCGACCAGGTCGCCGGTGATGAGCGTCAGGTCCGGCTCGAGCGCATTGGCGCGGGCGACGACCGCGCGCATCCAGTCGGCCTGAAGCAGCCGGCTGGCGTGCAGGTCCGTCAGGTGCACGATGCGAAAGCCGTCATACGCGCGCGGCAGGTGGGGCAGGGCGACTTCGATCGTCTTGACCTCCGGCACGCGCACCGCCTGCCAGACGCCCAGCACGGACAGCGCCATCGCGGCGCACGCCAGCCCCGTGCGCAGGCGCGGGCAGGCGAGCAGGGCGCGTCCCCGGCTGCGCGAAAAGACGGACAGGGCCAGCCCCGCCGCGTCCCGGATGAACAGGAACAGGGCCAGCAGGATGACCGCGCCGAACGCCGCGCCCAGCGCCATCAGCACGGCTGCGGGCACTTCGGGCGAGGCCATGGTCCCGAAGAAGTTGCGGGTGATGAGATGGTGCTCGGCGGACAGCAGCACCAATACGGCCAGCAGCATCCTGCCCGCGGCGGGCCAGTGCAGGGGCCAGACGAAGCGCCAGATGACGTAGAGCGCGATAAGGCCGGTGATGACATGAAACACGTGCGAAATCCTGGTGATCTTGTTGTGAAGGCCGCCGGGCGCGGCAGGCGCCGTCGCCCGGTCGGCGTATCCCGCGAGGGAGCGCCGATTAAACACCGGATTGCCGGCGAATACTGCAACATGGCGCGCCGTGGCGGCATGGCCCCGCGCCTGCCGCGCGGCGTGGGGCGGCGTAGAATCACGGCCGCCAGAACTCAACCGCCCGCCATCCCATGCCGATACGCCCCGCCCGCCCTGAAGACGCCGCCCTGCTGCCCGCCATCGAGCGGTCGGCCGGCGCGCTGTTTCGGGGCGTTGCGGGCCTGGAATGGATCGCCGACGATGACGCGATGTCCGACGCCGCGCACCAGCGGCTGATCGCGCAGGGAACGTCCTGGGTGGCGCAAACGGACGCGGGGCAGTTGTGCGGATTTCTGGCCGCCGAAGCCTTCGGCGACGACCTGCACGTGTGGGAGCTGGCCGTCGACGCCGGCCATCAGCGCAAGGGCGTGGGCAGGCAGCTCGTGCGCGCGGCGCTGCAGCATGCCCTGCGCGCGGGCATGCACGCCGTCACCCTCACGACCTTCCGCGATGTCGCGTGGAATGCGGCCTGGTATGCGCGGCTGGGATTCCAGCCGGACCCGGCGTTGCCGGGCTCGCGATTGCACGAGGTGCTGCAGGCCGAGGCGCGCCACGGCCTGCCCGCGCAGCGGCGCGTGGCGATGCGCCTGCCGGTCGGCCGCGGCGCGTAGCGGGACGGCCCGCGCCGGATCAGGCGGCGCCCAGGCCGGTGAAGAATCGCCGGGCGTTGGATTCCAGGCCTTCGATGTAGTAGCCGCCTTCCTGCACGATCAGCGTCGGCAGGTCCAGGCCGCCGACTTCCCGGCCCAGGCGCTCGAAGCCGTCTTCGCTCACGCTGACCATGGCCTGCGGATCCTTTTCGAAGATGTCGAAGCCCAGCGACAGCACCAGGGCATCGGGCTGGAACAGTTCGATCGCCCGGCGGGCCTGCGCCAGCCGGTCGAAGAACACCGATTCGGGCGAGCCGTGCGGCATCGGCAGGTTGATGTTGTAGCCCAGGCCCTCGCCGGCGCCGCGCTCGTCCTCGAAGCCCGCCACCACCGGGTAGAAGTTTTCGGGATCGCCGTGGATGGACACGTAGAGCACGTCGCTGCGGTGATAGAAGATCTCCTGGATGCCCTGGCCATGGTGCATGTCGGTGTCCAGGATGGCCACGCGCGGAAAGCGGGCCGTCAGGCGCTGCGCGGCGATGGCCGCGTTGTTCAGGTAGCAGAAGCCGCCCGCGGCGTCGCGCCGGGCGTGGTGGCCGGGCGGCCGGCAGATGGCGTAGGCGTGGCGGTCGCCGGCCAGCAGCGTCTCGGCGCCCGCGATGGCGCATTGCGCCGACCAGTATGCCGAATGCCAGGTCTTCGGGCCGACCGGGCAACTGCCGTCGGCCAGATAGCGCCCCGCCTTGGCCAGCACGCCGCGCAGGGCGTTGGGTTCGCGCACGAAGACGTTGGACACCACTTCGCCGCCCCAGTCTCCGGGGAGCTTCATCCAGTCTTCGTGGGCGTCCTGCAGGAAGCGCAGGTAGTCCAGGCTGTGCACCGCCGCCAGCGCCCCGGCGCCGTGGTCGGCCGGGGCCTGCACGTCGAATCCCAGCTTGCGGGCCGCCTGCACCAGGCCGTCCAGGCGCGAGGGCACCTCCTGCGGCGTGCGCATCTTGCCGCGCGAGAAGTAGGTCTGCGGATGGTGCAGCTTTTGATCGTCGTGGAAAAACGCCTTCATGCCAGGGACCCCTGATGCCTAATGTGGACTGCTCGCCAGATGCGAGGCGGCCGTGGGAATAAATCAGTGAGAAAACCATGAATTCTTATCCAGCGGCCACCCCCTGCTTATGGGGGATTACCCCAGGCCGTGCGCGCGGCCGGCCTTAAAGATCGCCGCCGCCAGCGCGGGGGACTTGCCTGTATCATGCGCACGAAGACTTCCGCCCTCCCGCGCGCCGGTTTCCCGCGCGCGGCCGCATCATCAGTGACCCGGATAGCCGCCATGCCCGACCCGCTTCGTCTGCAGGCATTGATACAGGACTGCGCCCGCGGCCAGGAATCCGCGCTGGCCGAACTCTATCAACAGACGTCCCCGCATCTATTTGCGCTTGCCGTACGTATATTGCGGCGAAGCGACTGGGCGGAGGAAGTCCTCCAGGACAGCTTCATCAATATCTGGCGCAACGCCGCCCGCTATTCTTCGGAGCAGAGCCAAGTCATGACCTGGATGACGCGCATCGTGCGCAATCGCTGCATCGACCTGCTGCGCAGGCCGGACCTGGAGCGTCCCGACGCCGACGGCGAGCTGACGCAGGCCTGGGCCGACGACGCGCCCGGCCCCTTCGAGCGCCTGCAACGCGACCAGGACGGCCAGCGCCTGGCCGACTGCCTGAAACAACTGGAAGGGCAGCAACGCACCGCCATCGCGCTGTCCTTCTTCGATGACCTCAGCCACAGCGAGATCGCCCGGCGCCTGCAGGCGCCGCTGGGCACGATCAAGAGCTGGGTGCGGCGCGGCATGGACCGGCTCAAGAGGTGCCTGTCATGAACTACAGCGATCCCGAACTGCGCGCGCGGCTTGCCGCCGACTACGTGGCCGGCGCCATGCGGGGCGGCGCGCGCCGTCGCTTCGAGGGCCTGATGGCCGCCGACGCCAACCTGCGCCGCCAGGTGCGCGACTGGGAAAACGACATCTATCCGCTGCTGTGGTCGCTGCCTACCCGCGTGCCGCCACGCCGCGTCTGGCGCGCCATCGAAGCGCGCCTGAAGCCGGGCGGCGCCCGCGGCTGGCAGGGCCTGGCTTTCTGGCGCGTGCTCAGCGGCGCGCTGGCGGCGGTGCTGGTGGCCGGGGTGGTGGTCTACCCGATGCAGGTCGACCGCGCCGCGCGCACGCAATTGATGGCGGTGCTGCAAAGCCCGGAGGCGCAGGCCATGCTGGTGGTGCGGGCCGACGAGCGCGGCGGCCTGCACGTCCACGCCTTGCAGGACCTGGCCTCGCGCGCCGGCGGCAAGGCGCTGGAACTGTGGGTGATCCCGCCCGGGCAGGCGCCGCAATCGGTCGGCGTGGTGGCGCCCGATGGCCAGACGGCGCTGCGGCGCAGCCAGGGCCTGGAAGGCATCCAGAAGCTGGCCATCACGCTTGAACCGCCCGGCGGATCGCCGTCGGGCAAACCGACCGGGCCGGTCATCATGAGCGGCGACGTGCTCAAGATCTGAGCCGCATCCAAAGCGGGCCGGAACGCGTATAGAGGGGTATCCCATTGCGGAGCCCCTCATGTCTTCCTGGATTACCGCAGGCCCGCGCGGCCTGCTTGCCATCGTGGTCCTGGCCGCGCTGGCCGTTGGCCTGCTGGCCGCCTGTTCGCCCCTGACGGTGCTCAATGGCGCCGTGCCCGACGACGCCCACCGGGTCTCGGCGGGACTGGCCTACGGTCCGCTGGCGCGCCAGCGGCTGGACGTGTATCGGCCGCCCGGCGCGGCGCATGCGCCCGTGGTGGTGTTCTTCTACGGCGGCAGCTGGCGCAGCGGGGAACGGGCCGACTACCGTTTCGTCGGCGACGCGCTGGCGGCGCGCGGCATGGTCGCGGTCATTGTCGATTACCGGCTCTATCCCGAAGCCGGCTACCCGGACTTCCTGCGCGACGCCGCCCTGGCGGTCGCCTGGACCCAGCGCCATATCGCCGACCATGGCGGCGATCCGCGGCGCGTCTTCGTCGCCGGCCACAGCGCCGGCGGCTACATCGCCGCCATGCTGGCGCTGGACGGGCGCTGGCTGGGCGGCGCCGGCTCCAGCCCCGCGGCGCTGGCGGGCTGGATCGGCCTGGCCGGGCCCTATGACTTCCTGCCCATCGTCTCGCGCACGCTGCGGCCGGTGTTCGGCTACCCGGACACGCCGCCCGACTCGCAACCCATCCACCACGTCAGCGCGGCTGCGCCGCCCGGCCTGCTCTTGACCGGCGCGGCCGATACCACGGTCGACCCGCGCCGCAACAGCGCCAGCCTGGCGGCCGCCCTGCAAACCGCCGGCGCGTGCGCCAGGTTGGTGACCTACCCCGACCTCGGCCACAAGCTGCTGGTGGGCACGCTGTCGCGCCCGCTGCGCTGGCGCGCGCCGGTGCTTGACGACCTGGACGCGTTCGTGGCCCATCCCTGCCCGAACGCGGTGCGCCAGAAATAAGGGTTTTCACTGATGCATCCGACGCATCCGTTGCGGCCGCCCGCCCGTATATCCCGACACGTTTCACACAGGACATCATGATGCGCTCCGTTTTCGCAGGCTGGACCGCTTCGATCAGGCGATGGGTCGATACGCAGGCGCAGGACGCGCCGGGCGGCGATCCCGATCGCATCGACTGGACCCGCGCCTTGCCCTTTGCGTTGTTGCACATCGGCTGCCTGGGGGCGCTGTGGACCGGCGTGTCGCCCGCGGCGCTGGCGCTGGCGGCGGCGCTGTACGCCGTGCGCATGTTCGCCCTCACCGGGTTCTATCACCGCTATTTCTCGCATCGCACCTTCCGCACCTCGCGCGGCATGCAACTCGTGTTCGCCGTGCTGGGCGCATCGTGCGCGCAGCGCGGGCCGCTGTGGTGGGCGGCCCACCATCGCCACCATCATCGCCATGCCGACGGCGAACAGGACCTGCATTCGCCGCGCCGCCATGGATTCTGGTGGAGCCACATGGGCTGGTTCCTGACGCGCCGCGCCTTCGCCACCGACCTGGCGCGCGTGCCGGACCTGCGCGGCTACGCCGAACTGCGCTGGCTCGACCGCTACGACGCGGCGGTGCCGCTCGCCCTGGCCCTGGGCTGCTATGGCCTGGGCGCGCTGCTGGAGCGCGTGGCGCCCGGCCTGGGCACCGACGGGCCGCAGATGCTGGTCTGGGGCTTTTTCGTTTCGACCGTCGCGCTCTTTCATGCCACCGTCACCATCAACTCGCTCGCGCACCGCTACGGCAAGCGCCGCTACGACACCGACGACGACAGCCGCAACAACGCCTGGCTGGCGCTGCTGACCTTCGGCGAGGGCTGGCACAACAACCATCACTTTTATCCGGGCTCGGCGCGGCAGGGGTTCCGCGCCCGCGAGATCGACATTACCTGGTACGGCCTGCGCCTTCTGGCGGCCGCCGGCCTGATCTGGGACCTCAAACCCGTGCCGGCCTGGGCTCTGGCCGCCGCCAAGGAGTGAACATGCGCATCGCGATCATCGGTTCGGGCATCGCGGGACTGGTCTGCGCCTGGAAGCTGGGCCGCGACCACGAGGTCACGCTGTACGAGGCCAATGACTACCTGGGCGGGCATACGCACACGCACGCGGTGGAGCTGGACGGCCGGCCGTATCAGGTCGACAGCGGTTTCATCGTCCACAACCCGCTCAACTACCCGAACTTCACGGCCCTGCTGGATGAACTGGGCGTGGCGTCGCAGCCCACCACCATGAGTTTTTCGGTCCACAAGGAGGCCGATGGCCTGGCCTACAACGCGACCTCGCTGGACACGCTGTTCTGCCAGCGGCGCAACCTGGTGTCGCCCCGCTTCCTGGGCATGGTGCGCGACCTGCTGCGCTTTTACCGCCAGGCCCCCGCGCTGCTGGACTCGCCCGATCCGGGCCCGACGCTGGGCGATTATCTGGCGCAACACCGGTATGGCGACGCCTTCCGCACCGATCACCTGATCCCGATGGCCTCGGCGCTGTGGTCGTCGCCGGCGGCCCGCATCCTGGAATTCCCGGCGCGCTACCTGGTGCAGTTCATGGCCAACCACCAGATGCTGCGGATCAGCGGCCGGCCTCAGTGGCGCGTGGTGCGGGGCGGATCGCGCCGCTACATCGATGCGATGCGCCAGCGCTGGACGGTGCGCGAGCGGCTCGCTTGTCCCGTGCGCAGCGTCAGGCGGCACGCCGCCGGCGTCCAGGTGGTCACGCGCGACGGTCAGGAACCCCATGACGAAGTGATCTTCGCCTGCCACAGCGACCAGGCGCTGGCGCTGCTGGCGGACCCGACGCGAGAAGAGCGCGAGGTGCTGGGCGCCATCGCCTACCAGGACAACGACGTGGTGCTGCATACCGACGCGCGCCTGCTGCCGCGCCAACGCAAGGCCTGGGCCGCCTGGAATGCCTATGTGCCGGCCGACCCGGCCGCGCCATGCTCGGTCAGCTATTGCATGAACCTGCTGCAGGGCATCGAGTCGCTGCGGCCGTTCGTCGTGACGCTGAACCGCAGCGACGCCATCGACCCGGCGCACGTGCTGGCGCGCATGCATTATCACCATCCCGTCTACACCCATGCGTCGGTGGCCGCACAGGCGCGCCGCGCGGACATCTCGGGCCGGGGGCGCACCTGGTACGCCGGCGCCTACTGGGGCTGGGGGTTTCACGAGGATGGCGTGGCCAGCGCGCTGGACGTCGTGCGCGCCATCCAGTCTCGGCCGCAGGCGTGGGCCCGGGAGGCGGCATGACGCTGCAAAGCGCCGTCTACGAGGGCAGGGTGACGCACCGGCGCCACCACCCGCATGCGCATGGCTTCGGCTACCGCATGGCCCAGCTCTACCTGGACCTGGACGAGATCGACCAGGTGTTCCAGGGGCGCTGGCTGTGGTCGGTCGAACGGCCCAACCTGGCGCAATGGCGCCGCGCCGACTACCTGGACGCGGACGGCGGGCTGCCGCTGGCGCAGGCCGTGCGCGAACGCCTGCGGGCAAGCCTGGGGGACGTGCCGGCCGGGCCGATCCGGTTGCTGGCGCATCCGCGCTACGCGGGCTATGTCTTCAACCCGGTCAGCTTTTACTACTGCTTTGAGGCCGACGGCCGCACGCTGGCCGCGATCGTGGCGGAAATCACCAACACCCCCTGGAAGCAGCGCCATTGCGTGGTGCTGCCGGCCACCGCCGCCGAGCGCGAGGGCGCGGCGCTGGCCTGGCGCTTCGACAAGCGCTTCCACGTGTCGCCCTTCATGCCCATGGACTGCGCCTACGACTGGCGCTTCACCGCACCGGCGGACGACCTGCGCGTGCACATGCGCGTCAGCCGCCAGGGCGTGGCGCAGTTCGACGCCCGCCTGGATCTGCAACGCCGGGCGCTCGACGGCGCGGCGCTGGCCCGGCTGCTATGGCGCTATCCGCTGATGACGCTGCAGGTCATCGGCGCCATCCACTGGCAGGCGCTGCGCTTGTGGCTCAAGCGCAACCCCGTCTACGACCATCCCCGCACGCCCAACGGAGAACCGAAATGAAGCCCATGACGCCCTCTGAACACGCTTCGATCGCGGCCAGCCGCCGCGCCGGCCCGCTCGACCGCCTGTTGCGCCAGCGCCTGTTCGCCAGCCTGGCGGCGCTGGACCATGGCCAGCTGCTGATCGAGGACAGCCTGGGCAGCGTCACGCTGGGCCGGGGCGATCCCTGCGTGCGGCTGACCGTGAGCGACCTGGGGTTCTACCGGCTGGTGGCGTCGCAAGGCAGCGTCGGCGCGGGCGAAGCCTATGGCGACGGCCTGTGGCGCTGCGATGACCTGGTCGGCCTGGTGCGCCTGCTGGTGCGCAACCGCGACACGCTGGACGCCATGGAATCCGGCCTGGCGCGGCTGGCCGGCTGGGCGCTGCGGCGCTGGCATGCGGGCAATGCCAACACCCGCGCGGGCAGCCGGCGCAACATCGCCGCGCACTACGACCTGGGCAATACCTTCTTCGGGTTGTTCCTGTCGGACGACCTGATGTATTCCTCGGCAATGTGGGCCGACGGCGACGACACGCTGGAAGCGGCCTCCCATCGCAAGCTGGAGACGATCTGCCGCAAGCTGGAACTGCAGCCCACGGACCGCGTCGTGGAGATCGGCAGCGGGTGGGGCGGCTTCGCGATCCACGCGGCGCGCCACTACGGCTGCCATGTCACGACCGCCACGCTATCGCGCGAGCAACACGACCTGGCGGTCGAGCGCGTGCGCGCCGCCGGCTTGCAGGACCGCGTCGAAGTCGTGCTGCGGGACTACCGCGACCTGCAGGGGCAATACGACAAACTGGTGTCGGTGGAGATGATCGAGGCGGTCGGCGCGAACTTCCTGGAGACCTATTTCCGCCAGGTCGCCAACTTGCTCGACCCGCGCGGCCGCGCGCTGATCCAGGCCATCACCATCGAAGACCACCGCTACCAGCAGGCGCTGGCGTCGGTCGATTTCATCAAGCGCCACATCTTTCCGGGCAGCTTCATCCCGTCGATCGACGCCATGCTGCGCGCCAAGACGCGCGCCTGCGACCTGGCCCTGGTGCACCTGGAAGACTTCGGCCTGTCGTATGCGCGCACCCTGCAGATCTGGCGCGAGCGCTTCCTGGCGCGGCTGCCGCAGGTGCGGGCGCAAGGCTTTGACGCGCGCTTTTGCCGGCTGTGGGAGTTCTATCTGGCGTACTGCGAAGGCGGCTTTCGCGAGCGCTCGATCGGCGTTGCGCACCTGCTGCTGACGCATCCGCAGGCGCGTGTCACGGGCGCGCGCTGGGTGAGGGAGGACGCATGATGCGGTTCTGGGCCAACCTGATCGGCTACCAGCTCGTGTGGTTCAGCGCCGTGATCGGCGCGGGCCACGGCCTGGCCTGGCCGGGCGTGGCCGCCGCCCTGGTCTTCATCGTGGCCCAGCTGGCGGCGTCGGCCACGGCGCGCGCCGATCTGCGCCTGGCCGGGGCCGCCGTGATCTGCGGCATGGCGCTGGACGGCACGCTGTCCGCGCTGGGTTGGGCGCGCTATGCCGCCGACGGCTGGCTTGCGCCGGCCTGGATCCTGGCGTTGTGGGCGGCGTTCGCGCTGACCCTGAACCATTCGCTCGCCTATCTGCGCCCGCGGCCCTGGCTGGCCTGCGCGGTCGGCGCAATTGGCGGACCGCTGGCCTATTGGGGCGCCGCGCGTGGCTGGCAGGCGGTGCAATTCGAACCGCCGGCGTGGCGCGCCACCGCCGCGCTGGCGGCGGGCTGGGCGCTGGCATTGCCGGCGCTGACCGCGGGCGCGCGGCGCTGGAACCGGGAGGCATCATGACGATCTGGCAGCAATGGTTATGCATCGCGGCCGGCATGATCGTCGCGATGGCGCTGGCCTGGGGCTGGCAGCGCCGCCGCGCCAATGCCGGCATCGTCGACGTGGTGTGGGCGCTGGGCATGGGCGCGGCCGCCTGCCTGATCGCCGCCACCGGCACGGGCAGCGTCGCGGCCCGGCTGGCGCTGGCGCTGATGGCGGGCGTCTGGTCGTTGCGGCTGGCCTGGCATCTGTGGCGCCGCGTGCGCCAGGGCGAAGACGGACGGTATCGCGCGCTGCGCGAGCATTGGCAGGGCCACCAGGGCAAGTTCTTCGGCCTGTTCATGTTCCAGGCCGGTTTGGTGATGTTGTTCTGCCTGCCGTTCCTGGCGGTCGGCGCCAGTCCGGCGCAAGGCTGGCCGGTGGTCCTGGGCCTGCTGATCTGGCTGGCGGCGCTGTCCGGCGAGGTGATCGCCGACCGCCAGCTCGACCGCTTCCGCGACGACCCCGCCCACCGCGGCCGCACCTGCCGCGAGGGCCTGTGGCGCTATTCGCGGCATCCCAACTATTTCTTCGAATGGTGCCACTGGTTCGGCTATGTCGCCCTGGCCTGGGGGTCGCCGCTGCATTGGATGGCCTGGCTGGGACCGGTGCTGATGTACGTGTTCCTGCGCTGGATCAGCGGCATTCCGTTCACCGAGCAGCAGGCGCTGCGCACGCGCGGCGACGACTACCGCGACTATCAGCACCGCACGTCGGCCTTCTTTCCCTGGTTTCCCAAACACTGACGAGGCACGCCATGACGACCGCCACCTTGCACGACACTCCCCTGGCCGCCGATCGCCCCGCGCCCGGCCTGCTCGGGCTGGCCGAACGCGGCTTGCTGCCCGACGCGCTGCTGCGGCTGGGCATGCGGCGCCTGTGCGCCCAGCGACTGGCGCAGGAATATGCCGGCGGCATCGACGCCTGGACCGAGCGCGACCGCCAGCTCATCGCCGGGCTGCGCGCCAGCGCCGTGGCCATTCATACCGACGCCGCCAACGCTCAGCACTACGAATTGCCGACCGCCTTCTTCCAGCTGTGCCTGGGCGCGCGGATGAAGTATTCAAGCTGCTACTACCCGACCGGCGGCGAAACGCTGGACCAGGCCGAGCTCGCCATGCTGCGCCTGTACGGCGAGCGCGCCGGGCTGGCCGACGGCCAGGACATCCTGGAGCTGGGTTGCGGCTGGGGCTCGTTGACCTTGTGGATGGCCGAGCAGTTTCCCAACGCGCGCATCACGGCGGTGTCCAATTCCGCCACCCAGCGCCAGCACATCGAGGCGCGCTGCCGCGAGCGGGGCTGGTCGCACGTGCGGGTCGTCACGTGCGACGTCAATGTGCTGACGCTGCCCGGCGCCGCCTTCGACCGCTGCGTCTCCGTGGAAATGTTCGAACACATGCGCAACTACCAGGACCTGCTGGCGCGCATCGCCCAGTGGCTGCGGCCCGGCGGCAAGCTGTTCGTGCACATCTTCGCGCACCGCGAACGCGCCTATCCGTTCGAGACCGAGGGGGCCGACAACTGGATGGGACGGCATTTCTTCACCGGCGGCATCATGCCGTCGGCGCATACCTTGCTGCACTTCCAGCGCGACCTGCAGCTGGAAGATCGCTGGTTCCTCGACGGCACGCACTATGCGCGCACCGCCAACCACTGGCTCGCCAACCAGGATGCGCGGCGCGGCCAGGCGATGGCGGTGCTGGGGCAGGCCTACGGCGCGCCGCTGGCCGAACTGTGGAACCAGCGCTGGCGCATGTTCTGGATGGCGTGCGCCGAGCTCTTCGGCTATGACGCCGGCCAGCAATGGGGCGTGGCGCATTACCGCTACACGCGGCCCTGAGGAGAACCATCATGCTGCGAACCCTGTACATCGCCGCGGCCGCCCTGCTGGCCGGCTGCGCGTCGCCGCCGCCCATGCCGCCGGTGGCCCAGGTGGATCTGGACCGCTTCATGGGCGACTGGTTTGTGATCGCGCACATTCCCAGTTGGCCCGAGCGCAACGCCTACGACGCGGTCGAAAGCTACCGGCGGCTGCCGGACGGCCGGGTGCAGACCGACTTCCGCTACCGCGACGGCAGCTTCGACGCCCCGGTCGACACCATGCACCCGGTCGCCACCGTGCGGCCGGACACCGGCAACGCGGTCTGGGGCATGCAGTTCATCTGGCCCATCAAGGCCGAGTACGTCATCGCCTACCTGGACGAGGACTACCAGACCACCATCATCGGCCGTTCCAAGCGCGATTACGTCTGGGTCATGGCGCGCGTGCCCTGCCTGGACGACGCGGTCTACGCCGACCTGCTGCGCAGGGTGGCGGCGCTGGGCTACACGGAAACCCCGCGCAAGGTGCCGCAGCGCTGCGACCGGTAAACGCCAGCCAGACCGCGATTTCCACTACTGCGGCACGATCTGCGCCGCCTTGACGATGTCGCGCCACTTTTCTCCCTCGGACACGTTAAAGCGCGCGAATGTCGCGGGGTCCGATCCCACCGGCTTGGCGCCCAGGCCGGCGTATTGCGTCACGACGTTGGGTTGCTTGAGCGCGCGGGCCGCGTGTTCAGAGAGCTTGGCCACGATGGCCGGCGGCGTGCCCTTGGGCGCCCACAGGCCATACCAGGTGCTGATGTCAAAGCCGGGGAAACCGGATTCGGCCATGGTGGGCACGTCGGGCAGTTCGTCCACGCGGCGGGCGGTGGTGACGGCCACCGCGCGCAGCTTGCCGGACTTGATGAACGGCATCGCCGAAGGCATGGAGTCGAACATCAGCTGGATCTGTCCGCCCACCAGGTCCGTCAGCGCGGGGGCGCTGCCCTTGTAGGGGACGTGCTGCATCCGCAGCCCGGAACGCACCTTGAACGACTCGCCCGCGAGCTGCTGCGCGGACGCCGATCCGGCCGATCCGAAGTTCAAGGGCTGGGCCTTGCCCTGCGCCACGAGGTCCTGCACGGTGCGGACCGGGGATGCCTGCGGCACCACCAGCACCAGCGGCACATCGGCCAGTTGCGTGATGGGCACGAAGTCCTTGAACGCGTCGTAGCGCATGGACGCATAGATGTACGGGTTGATGACGTGCAGCGAGGCGTTGGCCAGGAAGGTGTAGCCATCCGGCGCGGCGCGCGCCACGAGATCCGCGCCGATCATGCCGCTGGCGCCGGGCTTGTTGTCGACGATGATGTTCTGGCCGATGGTCTTGGACATTTCCGCCGCCACCAGCCGCGCCACGATGTCGGTCGGACCGCCTGGCGGATAGGGCACGACCATGGTGATGGGTTTGCTCGGGAAGGCGTCGGCGGCCGGCGCGGCCAGGGGCAGGCAGGCGCAGCCCAGGGTGAGCGCCGTGGCGGCGAGATGGCGCAGGCGGGGCGCTACGCGGGAGCGGCGGGGCCGGGCGGCGCGCCGGAAGTCGTTGGCATGCATGGGGTTGTCTCCGTCGTTATCGTGATCGCCACCTTGCCGACGACTTGTCGGCTTTCCAGGGCGGCGAGTGCTGCGGCAAGACCGGTGATCGGATAGATCGCCGTTACGGCCGGCCGGATCCGCTGGCTGCGGGCCCAGTCGAACAGGGTGGCCATGGTCCGCTGCACGGCGGGCGCGTGGACGATGCGTTCGTCAGCGGGCGTCCAGCCGATGTAGCGGCCAAAGAAAAACCCATGCAGGGCTATGTTTTTTACGAGCAGCAGGTTCAGCGGCACCTCGGGGATGCGGCCGCTGGCGAAACCCACCGACACCATGCGCGCATTGGCCGCCGCGGCGCGCACGCTGCGTTCGAAGGCGTCGCCGCCCACCGCGTCCAGCACCACGTCGGCGCCGCGCCCGGCGCTTGCCGCCTTGACGGCCTGCGCCATGTCCTCGTCGGCCGCGAAGGCGTGCGACGCGCCGGCGTCCAGCGCGGCCTGGCGCTTGGCCGGTGTGCTGGCGCAGGCGATCACGGTTGCCCCCAGCGCCGAGGCGATCTCCACGGCCGCCAGGCCCACGCCGGAGCCGGCGCCCAGCACCAGCACCGTCTCGCCCGGCTGCATGGCGGCACGCCAAAGCAGCGCCGCCCAGGCGGTGCCGTACGAAATGGGGATGGGCAGGGCAGTCAGGAGCGGCAGGTCGTCGGGCACCGGATAGACGGTGTATTCAGGCACCGTCAGGCGCTCGGCATAGCAGCCCCAGCGCGATAGCGCCACCACCCTGTCCCCGGGCTTGATGCGCGTGACGTTCGCGCCGCATGCGATGACGCGGCCGGCGGCTTCCGTGCCGGGCGCAAAGGGCAGGGGCGGGCGGCTCTGGTAGCGTCCTTCTATCAACAGCTTGGTCGCGTGGCTGACGCTGGCGTAGTCGACGGCGAGGGTGACGTCATCGGGCCCCGGCGCGGGGGCATCGGCGATCTCGTCGACAAGCACGTCCTCGACCGGACCGTGGCGGTGGCAGACCAGGGCGCGCATCACAGGGACTCCTTGCCGGCGTCGGCCTGGCGCAGCACGCCGGCCTGCAGCATGGCCTGGATCTCCGCTGGCGCCACGCCCCATTCGGTCAGCACCTCCACGGTGTGCTGGCCGATCGCAGGCGCGGCCTGCAGCGGCCTGCGCGCGGGGGCGCCGGGCGCGCGCGCATAGGGCAGGGGCGTGCCGCCCGGCTGTGCCAGCGGCTCCAGCAGCCCCAGGTGCGCCGCCTGCGGATGCGCGGCCAGGGCATCGTAGTCCCGCACCCGCGCATGCAGCACGTCCTCGCGCGCGAGGCGTTCCTCCCAATGCGCGGCCGGTTGCCGCGCCAGTTGCTCCGCCATCTCCCGATGCAGCCGCTCGCGCTGCGCCATGCGCGCGGCGTTGCTGGACAGCGCCGGATCGGCCAGCCATTCGGGACGTTCCAGCGCGCGGCACAGGCGCGCGAACTGGTCATTGTTCAACGCCAGGACCGACAGGCGCGCGTCGGCGGTCTGGAACACGCCGTTGGGCGCGCTGACCGCGACCGCCTCGCGCTCGCCCGCGATGCCGTAGGCGAGGATGTCATTGACCTGCAGGGCGGCGCAGGCCTGGAACAGATTGAGCTGCACGTGCTGGCCGCGGCCGCTGCGCGCCCGCTGGTAGAGCGCGGCGCTGGCGGCCTGCGCCGCATACAGCGCGGTCGCGATGTCCGCCATCAGCAGGCCGATGCGGCGCGGCTCTCCGGCGGGCGTCTGGTTGGCGTACATCAGGCCGCTGTCGGCCTGCATCACGGAGTCCGAGGCCGGGGCATGGGCGTAGGGGCCGTCGGGTCCATACCCGCTGATGGACACATAGACCAGGCCCGGGCGGCGCTCGGCCAGGCCGTCGTAACCCACGCCCATGCGCTCGGCAACGCCGGGCCGGAAGTTCTGGATCACGATGTCGGCGCGCCCGGCCATGTCCGCAAGCAGCGTTTTTCCCCGCGCCTGGCGCGCATCCACGCACACGCCGCGCTTGCCCACGTTGTAGGCGATGGACAGGGCGCTCTGGTCGTCGCGCACCACGCCGACGTGGCGGCCCCAGTCGCCGTCCGGCGGTTCCACCTTGACCACGTCCGCGCCCTGCTGCCACAGGATCTGCGCGCAGTACGGCCCGGCGATGCCTTGGCTGAGGTCCAGCACGCGCAGTCCCGAATAGGGGGCGCAAGAGGGGGCGCAAGAGAGGTCGGTGGGCGAGGTCGGCATGGGTCGGCTAACAGTCCAAGGGCAATGAGGACGATGCTAGACTCGGCCGACGCATTGGACAATCCACCGGTTTGTGCCGGGAATGGTGAATCATGATTGACAATATGCCGGACCTGAATCTCGTCAGGCTGTTCGTTGCGATGGTGGAGTCGCGCAATCTCAGCGCGGCCGCGCAGCGTTGCGGCATGACGCGGTCCAACATGTCGCATCGCCTGAAACGCCTGGAGTTGGACCTGGGCGCGCAACTGTTCCGGCGCACCACGCGGCACGTCGAACTGACGCAGGCCGGCCAGTTGCTGTACCAGCATGGCATCCGGCTGCTGGATGAAATGCGCGCGGTGCAGGCCGCCATCGACAGCCTGGATGGAACCGTGCGCGGCGACGTCCGCATCCGTCTGCCCACAGGGCTGGGCCATCTTTACCTGGCGCCCGTGCTGCTCGATTTTGCGCGCGCCTATCCCGACATCGCGCTGCGCGTGCACATCAACGATGGCATCGGCGACCTGATTTCCGCCGAGGTCGACATCGCGCTGAAGATCACGTCATCGCCGCCCGAGGACCACGTCGCGCGGCGGCTGTGCGGCATCCAGTGGTGCCTGTGCGCGTCGCCGGACTTCCTGGATCGCAATGGCCCGGTAGAGCGGATGGAGCAACTGGGACGCTGCGATCTGATCGCGCCGCAATCGCTGGGCCGACGTTTCGACCTGCGGCTCAAGCAGACCCATGGCGACCCGCTGATCCTGCGCGTCGCGCCGCGGCTGCAGTCGGGGGATTATCCGTTTCTGCGCGATGCGGTGCTGGCCGGCCTGGGGGTGGCCCTGCTGCCCCGCTATGCGGTATGGAGCCAGCTTCGCGACGGGACGCTGCAGGAAGTGCTGCCTGCGTTCGAACCCGAGGGCGTGGGCGACGCCATCTACCTGCTCACCGCGCCCAATCGGTTTCCTTCGATGGCCACGCGCGTGCTGGCCGACTTCCTCCGCGCGCACATCGAGCGCCATGCGCAGGATTGGGGCAGGACCGTCACGGCCGCGGGGTAAGGCGCGGCGCTACGCCGCTGGCACGCCGATGTGTCCGATGGCGGCCTGCAGATCGTCCGCGTGCACCATCAGCGCTCGCACCTGGCGCAGCAGCGGATACTGCTCGCGTACCGCGCCCCATCGCGGCGACGCCAGCAACTGATGCCAGACGGATTCCAGCCGTTGCGGATCCGGCGCCTCGCCGTCGAGCAGCAGGCTGGCGTAGTCCAGGCTGGGCTGGGCGGACAGCAGTTGCATGCGGCTGGCGGCGCCAAGAAGCCGGGGCGCGGACTCCGCGGGCGCGTCGGAGAAATAGAGCACGGTCCGCATCAGGCTGGGTTCGTCCGTCGCCAGCGCGGCGAGCGAGGCGCCGCGCAGGTGCACGGGTCCCTGGTGGCTATCGAATGGGTAGACCGTCTGCGCGTCGGCGTGCGCCAGCAGGCGCAAGCCGCGCTGCAGGCGAGGCAGGTCCGTGGACGCGGCGTCCGTCGACGCCTTGGCCTCCACCAGCAGGCAAACGTCCCAGGCAGGCGTCGCGTCCTCGCCGGGCGACTGGCGGAGCAACACGACGTCCCATTCGGTCTTGGCGCGCTCGGCATTGCCGGGCATCGAGGCCGGGACGCGCATCGAGGTGGCCACACGGAAGCCATCGCCGGTCGTGGCGGCAAGGCGATCGGCCAGCGCCGCGATCGTTCGTTCGGCCAGCGTTTCGACCGCGATGCCGCGGCGGCGCGAAGCCAAGCCCTGCGCGGCGGCCTCGGCGGTGCCGGGGCGGGGACCTTGCCGCGCCCAAAGCATCTGGTAGCGCTGCACGAGCGGATCGGACGCCAGCCCGTCAAGCCGGCGCAGGCGCGTCAGCGCGGGGTCGTCGAGCAGCCGCTGAAGACCGCAGGTAAGTGGCGAACCATTGGGGCCCGCGTCATCGCGCGGCGCCAGCGTGGCGAGGAGACGGGCGGCCTCGTGCGCCAGGGCGGACCAGTCGCCGGCCGCGGCGGCCGCATGCAGTTGCGCCAGCGCGTCGCGCAGCGGCCCGTCGGGCATGCCGCGCCGCTTGCCGGGATGGGCCAGCGCATCGACCGCGGTGCGTACGCCGCGGTGGTCCGGCGAGGCATGCGCGCACAGCGACGCATATTCCCGGACCTGCGGCGAGCGGTGCCGCAGCACCATGGCCTGAAAGGCGGGATCGGCGCGCAACGCCCCGTGGATCAGGCGCGATAGCGCATCGATGAACCCGCGGCGCGTGTCCTCGGCGGGCGCGCTGCCCGCGCCCAGCGCGGCGCGGGCATGTTCGATGGCGACGGCAAGGGCGGTCGCCGGATCGGAAGCTTCAGGCCCGCTCGCCGCCTCGGGCGTTTCCTGCAAGCGATAGCGGCGCGCGACGCCGCGCAAGGTCTGGTCGAGCAGGGAAAGCGCAAAGGGCAGGGGCATGAAGGTTCCGAGGCATGGCTGGACTCGCTGCCCCCGGAACGCGCTACCAGGGAACGACCGACACGGCGACCGAAACGACGACGACCAGGACAATCAACGCGAGGATGTGATTCGTACGCATATTTTCTCCTTGAATGGGCACTCGTCGACAGTACTTTGACAACGAATGCGCCGTCTGCAACTGAAGATGTAATTCCTCATCGGATGTTATCGAGGGCTGGGCATTGCACTTGCGGACCGGACGGACCTTCAAGGTATAAGAGTAGGCATGCGGCCGCGAAGCCCTCGCGCCGCGCCTATCGGGAGATGCCATGCGCGACATCGTGCAATTGCGTCCGGAAGGCCTGTATTGCCCGGCCGGCGGCTTTCATATCGATCCCTGGCGGCCCGTCGACGTCGCCGTGCTGACCCATGGCCACGGCGATCATGCGCGCTCGGGCATGGGCCGCTATCACACCAGCGCCGAAGGATTGCCCATCCTGCAATGGCGGCTGGGAGACCAGGACTATCGCGTCCATGACTACGGCGAGACCTTCACGCTGGGCGAGGCGCGCGTGTCGCTGCATCCGGCGGGCCACGTGCTGGGATCCGCGCAGGTGCGCATCGAAGCGGACGGCCAGGTCTGGGTCGTGTCGGGCGACTACAAGCGCCAGCCCGATCCCACCTGCACGCCGTTCGAGGTCGTGCCCTGCGACACCTTCATCACCGAGGCCACCTTCGGCCTGCCGATCTATCGCTGGCCGAGCGCGGCGGAGGTGGCGCGCGACATCGTGCAATGGCGCGATCACTGCGCCGCGCGCGGCGAGGCCGCCATCCTGTACTGCTATGCGCTGGGCAAGGCGCAGCGCGTGCTGGCCGAGCTGATGCCTTTCGTGGACCGGCCCGTCTATCTGCATGGCGCGATTGCCGCGGGCGTGGACGTGTACCGCAAGGCGGGCGTGGCGATGGCGGACACCCGCCTGGTCATCGACGCCGACGCCGCACCCGCCGCCTCGGGCACGGGATTTGCTGGAGAGCTGATCCTGGCGCCGCCTTCGGCGGCCGGCAGCGCGTGGTTGCGGCGCTTTCGCAAGGCGCAGCACGGCTTTGCATCCGGCTGGATGCGGCTGCGCGGCAACCGGCGCCGGCGCAACATGGATCGCGGCTTTGTCGTGTCGGACCATGCGGACTGGCCCGATCTGCTGCGCACCGTCCATGAGTGCGGCGCGCGCCGCGTCATCGCCACGCATGGCGATACCGAGGCGCTGGTGCGCACGCTGAACGAGTCGGGGATCGCCGCCGAGACGCTCGTCACGCAGTACGGCGAGGACGATTGAACCCGCGCGGCGGGGATGACAGGCCAAGACAGGGAAACGGACGCAGGCATGAAGCGATTCGCGGCGTTGTATCAGGAGCTGGACCGCAGCACCGCCACATTGGACAAGCGCGCGGCGCTGGTGGCGTACTTCCGCGAAGCGCCGCCGCGTGACGCGGTGTGGGCGCTGTACCTGCTGGCGGGGGGCAAGATCACCAGCGCGCGGCGCAAGATCGCGGGCGTCGGAGAGCTGCGGGCCTGGGTCGCAACGGCCAGCGACACCGCGCCGTGGCTGGTGGACGCCTGCTATGACCAGGTCGGCGACCTGGCCGAGACGCTGGCCCTGCTGATTCCCGACCCCGGCCAGCCCGCGCCCGATCGCGGCCTGGCCGACTGGATCGAAGAGATCCTCGTGCCCGTCGCCAATCGCGACGAGGCCGAGCGCCGCGAGGTCATCGTGTCGGCGTGGCGGGGCCTGCCGTATGCCGAACGGCTGGTCTTCAACAAACTGCTGACCGGCGCGCTGCGCGTCGGCGTGTCGCAGCGCATGGTGCAGCAGGCGCTGGCCGAGATGTCGGGCGTGCCCATCGCGCGCATCGCGCAGCGCATGCTCGGCGCGTGGTCGCCCAGCCCCGCGTTCCTGCGCGACCTGCTCAGCGCCGAAGAGCTGCCCGGCGACCGCCAGCAGCCTTATCCCTTCTTTCTTGCGTCGCCGCTGGAAGGCGAACCCGTCCTGCTGGGCGCGATCGACGACTGGCTGATCGAATGGAAGTGGGACGGCATCCGCGCGCAACTGATACGGCGGCGCGGCGAGGTGGCCTTGTGGTCGCGCGGCGAAGAGCGGCTGGATGGCCGGTTTCCGGAAGTCGAGGCGGCGGCGGCCGCGCTGGACGTCGATTGCGTCGTGGACGGCGAACTGCTGGCCTGGCACGACGACCACGCCGGGCCGATGCCGTTCTCCGCCCTGCAGACCCGCATCCAGCGGCTCAAGCCCGGTCCCAAGTGGCTGGCCGAGGCGCCGGTGCGGCTGCTGGCCTACGACCTGCTGGAACTGGAGGGCGCCGACCTGCGTGAACTGCCGCAATCCGAGCGCCGCGAGCGGCTGGAATCGCTGTTGCGCAGGCATCCGGATCCGCGCCTGCGCTTGTCGCCCGTCATCGCGCCGCAAGGCTGGGACGAAGCCCAGGCGCTGCGCGCGGAGTCGCGCGAACGCGGCGTGGAAGGCTTCATGCTCAAGCGGCGCAGCGCGCCCTACCAGAGCGGGCGGCGCCGCGGCGACTGGTGGAAATGGAAGATCGATCCGCTCACCATCGACGCCGTGCTGTTATATGCGCAGTCCGGTCACGGACGCCGCAGCACGCTTTACACCGACTACACCTTCGGCCTGTGGGATGGCGATGCGCTGGTGCCCATCGCCAAGGCCTACTCCGGGCTGGACGACCGGGAAATCCTGGAACTCGACCGCTGGCTGCGCGCGCACACGCGCGAGCGCTTCGGTCCGGTGCGCTCGGTCGATCCCGTGCAGGTGTTCGAACTGGGATTCGAAGGCGTCAACCTGTCCAAGCGGCACAAGTCGGGCGTGGCGGTGCGCTTTCCGCGGATCCTGCGCTGGCGGCATGACAAGCCGGCCGACCAGGCCGACCAGCTCGAGACCCTGAAGGCGCTGGCGCGATGAGCGGCGCGGCCCGGGGCTGGGATGCGCCGCTTGCCGCGTGGTTCGCGGCGCGCGGCTGGAAGCCCGCGGCATTCCAGCGCGAGACGTGGCGCCGCTATCTGCAGGGCGAGTCGGGCCTCTTGCACACGCCGACGGGCAGCGGCAAGACCCTGGCGGCGTTTGGCGGGCCGCTGCTGGAGGCGCTGGCCGACGCGGCGCCGGCCGCCGCGGCCACGGGCGAAGGACCGCGCGTGCTGTGGGTGACGCCGCTGCGGGCGTTGGCCGCGGACACCGCGCGGGCGCTGACGCAGACCGTGCAGGAAGCGGGTCTGGCGTGGACGGTTGCGCTGCGCACGGGCGACGCCAGCGCGCGCGACAAGCGGCTGGCACGGCAAGGCAAGGCGCATGTGCTGGTGATCACGCCGGAATCGCTGGCGCTGCTGTTGTCCTATGCCGACGCGTCGCTGCGTTTTCGCGCCTTGCGCTGCATCGTGGTGGACGAATGGCACGAGCTGTTGGGCAACAAGCGCGGCGTGCTGCTGCAGCTGTGCCTGGCGCGCGTGCGGCGGCTGTCGCCCCGCGCGCGCACGTGGGGCCTGTCCGCCACGCTGGGCAATCTGGACGAGGCGCGCGCGGTGCTGCTGCCGCATGCGCCCGCCAGCGCGCTGGTGGCGGGCGCGCGGCCGCGCAAAATACAGATATCGACCCTGCTGCCCGAACGCAGCCGCGCGCTGCCGTGGGCCGGGCACCTGGGGCTGTCGCAATTGGAACGGGTGTTCAAGCGCCTCTTCGACGTGCCCACGACGTTGCTGTTCACGAACACGCGCGCGCAGGCCGAGCTGTGGCACCGCGCGCTGGAGTCGATCTGGCCCGAGGACCCGCGCACGCTGGCGCTGCATCACGGCTCGCTGGATCCCAAGCTGCGCGCCGCAGTGGAACAGGGCTTGCGCGACGGGACCGTGCGCTGCGCGGTGGCCACGTCGAGCCTGGACCTGGGGGTGGACTTCCCGTCGGTGGATCAGGTGCTGCAGATCGGCAGCCCCAAGGGCGTGGCGCGCCTGCTGCAGCGCGCCGGGCGGTCCAAGCACCGGCCGGGCGAGTCCGGCAACGTGGTCTGCGTGCCCGCGCAGGCGCTGGAACTGATCGAGTATGCCGCGGCCCGGCAGGCGATCGCGCGCGGCGAGATCGAGTCGCGGCCGCCGCCGGTCGGCAGCCTGGACGTGCTGGCGCAGCATGCCGTGACGCTGGCGCTGGGCGGCGGATTCGAGGGCGATGCGCTCTACCAGGAAGTGCGCGGCACCCATGCCTATGCGGCGCTGGATGCCGCGACGTGGCAGGCCGTGCTGGACTTCATCGTCCAGGGCGGCCGGGCGCTGGAGAAATACCCGGACTATCGGCGTGTGGTGCGCGACGACGACGGCTGTTACCGCGTGCATGACCGGCGCATCGCGTTCCGGCACCGGCTCTCCATCGGCACCATCACCGCCGACGGCGCGGTGGCGGTGAAGTACCTGCGCGGCGGCGGCCTCGGTTCGGTCGAGGAAGGGTTCCTCGCCCGCCTGCGGCGCGGCGACCGCTTCCAGTTCGCCGGCCGCACGCTTGAGCTCGTGCGGCTGGAAGGCATGACCGCCTACGTGCGGCGGGCCAAGGGCGGCGACGGTCCGGTCGCCACCTGGCAGGGCGGGCGCATGCCCTTGTCCACGCAGCTCGCAAGCGAAGTCGAAAGCCTGTACTCCCATCCCGGCACGCATCCGGAAATGCGCGCCGTCGAGCCCCTGCTGCGGATCCAGGCGCGGGCCAGCGCGCTGCCGGACCGGGGACGGCTGGTGGCCGAGCGTATCGGCACGCGGCGCGGCATGCACGTGTTCCTGTTTCCGTTCGCGGGCCGCGCGGTCCACGAGGGCATCGCCGCCATGGTCGCGCTGCGCTGGGGCAGGCGGCAGGCCAACACGTTTTCCTACACCGTCAATGACTACGGACTGATGCTGACGCTGGCCGAGCCCGCCGCGCTGGACGACGCCTTGCTACGCGCGCTGCTCAGTCCCGACGGCATGGCCGACGACCTGCGCGACGGCGTCAACCTGGGCGAGATGGCGCGTCGCCAGTTCCGGGAGATCGCGCGCGTGGCGGGCCTGCTGACGCCGTCGCTGCCCGGACAGGCGGCGCGTTCGTTGCGGCAGGTCCAGGCCTCGAGCGGCCTGCTCTACGACGTATTGCGCCGCTACGACCCCGACCATCTGCTGTTGGCGCAGGCGGAACGGGAGGTCTTCGAACTGCAGCTCGAAGCGCCGCGCCTGATGGCGGCGCTGCAGGACTGCCAGCGCCGCGAACTGGCGCTGCGCGAACCGGGGGCGCTGACGCCGCTGTCGTTTCCGCTCTGGACGGAAAGCCTGCGCGGGCAGCTCAGCACCGAAACCTGGCAGGCGCGCGTCCGGCGCGCGGCCGAACAGTTGGAGAAGCGCTATGCCCGCGACGCCTGATGCGGGACTGGCGATGACGTTGGCGGGCGAGCGCGTCGTCCTGCTTGGCGCGCGCGCCTTGCATTGGCCGGCGCGCGCCAGGCTGGTGATTGCCGATCTGCACCTGGGCAAAAGCCATGTCTTTCGACAGGCCGGCATCGCGGTCCCGCGCGGCGCCACCCTGGACGATTTGCGGCGGCTGTCGGACCTGGTGGCGGCAACGGCAGCGCGCGAATTGCTGATCGTGGGCGACGTGCTGCACGGCCCGGCCGCGCAGGCCGCCTGGCGCGATGCGTGGATCGGCTGGCGCCAGGCCCATCCCGAACTGGACGTGGCCGTGCTGGCGGGCAATCACGATCGCGCGCTGGACGGCGCGGCCCTGGGCATGCGCCAACTGGGCCAGGCGTGGGCCGACGGTCCGTTCCTGTTCCGGCACCTGCCGCAGGCGGACGCGCAGGGACGCCATGTGATCGCCGGGCACGTGCATCCCAAGACGCGCGTGCCCGGCGTGCCGCGAAGCTGGCCCGCCTTCTGGCTGCGACCCGCGATGACCGTCCTGCCCGCGTTCTCCGACTTCACGGGCGGACACGCGGTGCAGGGCGGGCAGGGCGCGGCGCTGGTCGCGTGCGTGGAAGGCGACGCGTTGCCGCTGGGATGGACGCCGCGACCGGCGTGACGATGGGCACGGCGTTTGCTGCATGCGGGGCATTCTCCACGCCGCGCCATCGACCTTTCCATGACCCATTCTCAAGGCTTCGCATCCCCCTTGCCGCCGCTGCATCAGGCGCTGGGCGAGGCCGTGGGCGGCGTGCGCAGCGCGATGGATGCTGGTCGATGGCTGCGCGTCCTGGTCGACCAGGGGTGCGATCGATTGCCGCTGCCCGCGTCCGGCCGCACGCTGGACCGTTGGCGGGCGCTGGCCCGTGTGGCCGCGGCGGACCTCAGCCTGGCCAAGCTGTATGAGGGGCACACCGACGCGCTGGCGATCCTGGCCGAGCTGCGCGCGTCCGCGCCACCGGCGCATAGCCGCTGGGGCGTGTGGTGCGCCGAACCGCCGGACCAGCGTGTCGAGATCGTGCCGCAGCCAGGCGGCGCCGCGCGGCTGCGCGGCGTGAAGGGCTGGTGTTCCGGCGCCGCGTCGGTGACGCACGCCCTGGTGAGCGGATGGAATCCGGCGGGCGAGCCTTGTCTTGCCGCCGTGGCGCTGGATCAACTGGGCGTCGCGGTGACCGACGCGGGCTGGCATGCCGTGGGCATGCGTGCGTCGGCCAGCGTCGATGTGGTGTTCGACGACGTGCCCTGCACGCTCGTCGGCGAGCCGGGCGCGTACGTGCATCGCCCCGGCTTTCATCATGGCGGCGCGGGCGTCGCGGCGTGCTGGTACGGGGGCCTGGAGCGCATCGCGCAAACCCTGCGCGGCGCGTTGCCAGCAGCGGGCGCCGATCCGCACCGGCTGGCGCACCTGGGCGCCATCGACGTGGCCATGGCGATGGCGCGGGCCGTGCTGCGCGAGACCGCCGCGGTCATCGATGCGCATCCGCGCGAGGCGTGCGCGCTGGAGTGTGTGCGCGCACGCCTGGCCGTGGAATCCGCCGCGGCGCAGGTGATGGAGCGCGCCGCGCGCGCGCTGGGCGCCGGGCCGCTGTGCCGCGACGCGGGCTTTGCGCAAGCGATGGCCGATCTGCCCGTCTACATCCGGCAGAGCCATGCGGAGCGCGACCAGGCCTCGCACGGACAGGCGGTGCTCAAGCGGGAAGGCGCGCCATGGGCCCTGTAGCGGCAGACCATTTCGAACAGTTGTACCGCGCCGATCCCGACCCCTGGCGCGTGTCGAGCGCCTGGTACGAACGTCGCAAGCGCCGCCTGCTGCTGGCGGCGCTGGGCCGTCAACGCTACCGCCATGCCTTCGAGCCGGGTTGCGGCGCGGGGCAATTGACGCAGTGCCTGGCCCTGCGCTGCGCGCGCGTCAGCGCGGCCGACATTGCGCCCGCCGCCGCCGCGCGTTGCCGCGCACGCATGGCGGAAAAAGGCCTGGACCACGTGGACGTGCTGCTGCTGGACCTGCCGCGGCAATGGCCCGCCGCACCGGCGCGCGGATTCGATCTCATCGTGCTGTCCGAGGTCGGGTATTACCTGGACGATGCCGCGCTGGCCCGGTTCCTGCGCGGCGTGGACGCGTCGCTCGCGCCCGGCGGCGAGATCGTGGCCTGCCACTGGCGGCCGGATTTCGACGATCGCCTGCAGCCCACCGACACCTTGCATGCCGCAATCGGCGCGCTGCCCGGCCTGACGCGCCGGGTCCATCACGAAGAGGCCGAGTTCCGCCTGGATCTCTGGCGCAGACAACCCCAAGGAAGCGAGCCATGATCGGAGTATGCATTCCGGCGCACAACGAGGAGCGCCACATCCAAGACTGCCTGCGCGCGGTCACGCGCGCCGCGCGCCATCGGCGGCTGGGACGGGAAGCGGTGAAGATCGTCGTGGTGCTCGATCACTGCATGGACCGGACGGCGCCCTTTGCGGCCGCGTGGCCCGTGGATTGCGTGGCCATCCAGGCGCGCAATGTGGGGATGGCGCGCGCTGCGGGCGCGCAGCATCTGCTGCGGGCCGGTGCGCGCTGGCTCGCCTTCACCGACGCCGACAGCCGCGTGTCGCCGGCCTGGCTGGCCGATCAGCTCTCGCTGGATGCGGAAGTGGTGTGCGGAACCGTATCGGTGACCGGGTGGGAGGCCCATGGGGCGCTCGCGCAGCGCGCCCAACGCGCTTTCGTGCGGCACTACCAGGACTGCGACGGCCACCGTCACGTGCATGGCGCCAACCTGGGCGTTGCGGCGCAGGCGTACCGGCGGATCGGCGGGTTCGCCGCGTTGGCGTGCAGCGAGGACCAGGCCCTGGTCGACCGGCTGGAGCAGGGCGGGGCGCGCATCGCATGGAGTTGCCTGCCGCGCGTGACGACCAGTGCGCGGCCGCACTCGCGCGTCGAAGGCGGATTCGCCAGTGCGCTGCGCAAGGGCCGCGACGAGCGCGCGGCAGGCCCCGGCGTTCAGCCGGAACGCGTTGCGGATGGCCGCGCGCCCTCGCGCCACTGCCTGTGATAGTCGATCAGGCCGGCCATGCATGATTCGGCCGTCACGCGTGTCAGCGAATGCGCGTGCATGCAGGCGGCGACCCGTTCGATGGCATTCATGTCCGTCCCTCCTGGTGCATCGCCCGGGTGCGCAGCAAGCCGTGTGCCGGCCGGATATCGGCCTATCTGTCCGGCGGTTTGTGCGCCACGGCCACGCCCACCGCGCCGCAGGGCAAGCGGTACTTTCCACCGCCCAGCCATGTGACGGGCTCGCCCGTGGGCAGGGTGCAGACGTAGATGGGAACGCCAGAAGCTTCCTTGGTCCGTTTTGCGATCAAACGCCGTTGTACGCGGCATGTCGATCGATCGGGAAGTTTTACGATTACATCGGACAGCCTGGATCCCGAAGCCATTGTTCATCTCCTGAATGTCGTGTGTCGTTGTGCCGGATGCGGGGGGGCGGCCTGACCGCGCCTTCGTCACCGCATGGTTCCCCATTCTTATCACCGCGGCCGCATTTGGCCTATCGGCCATTCAGCATGGGACCCCAATGGCGCATGTCCCGGCGCGCAAATCCGGCACAGCACTTGCTGCGTGCAGGGGGCGGGCCGGCAACGCGGCAGATGGCCCAGGCCGGACCCGCAGGATTTGCAACTTGCAACGGGAGACACGACATGAGCAGAGATCCGAGGAACACGTCGAGATATCGCGGCGACCGGGAGCCATGGCAGGACCCCGCGCCCTCCTTCGGATACCAGGGCGCCGGCACGCGCCAGGGCGGCGCGCGCAACACCCGCGAGCCGGTGCGCAGCCGCAGCGACGATCCTGGCCAGAGCAGCTATGGCGGCTTTTCGAACGAAGACCCCGCGTTCCAGCGCCAGCAGGTCTACAGCGGACGCGACCGGGCAGCCGGAGGCTGGGACCGTGACAGCGGCTCCGGACGGGGCCCGCGCGGCGGCAACCGGGACCCCGGCGGCCGCGACCCGGGTTATGACGGCCCTACATCGTTCGGCGACGACGAAGGCGGGTACTACGGGGACCGTCCGGCGTGGAGCGAGGAGCCCATGTCGTTCGAGACCGCCGAGCGCGGCGGCTACAACCGCGGACCAACGGCGTGGCGCGACCGCGGCTCGCGCCGGACCGATCCCAAGGGCTACGTCCGTTCGGACGAACGGGTTCGCGAGAATGTGTGCGAGGCCCTGGCCCACAGCGGCCTGGACGTGAGCGATGTGTCGGTGTCGGTGACCGACGGCCGGGTCGTGCTGGAAGGCACCGTGCCGCAACGCCGCACCAAACACGACGTGGAGGATTGCACCGTGGAATGCGCCGGCGTGAATGACGTCGACAACCGCATCCGCGTTGCGAGCCCGGGCGCCAGCGCCGCGGGGGCCGGCGGCGTCCCCGGGAAGACGGCATGACCGGCGCGCCCGGACACAGCAGCCCCCAAAACCCCATGGGCCGATACGGCCCCGATGACAGGAGCAGACGATGACCAAGCCAAAGGACACCACGCGGGACAAGGACGCCCCGAACCGCAGCGAAGACGACACGCCCCGCCAGGCCCAGGCCAGTCATGGCGACACGCAGAACCGCAGCAAGAAAGAGGGCCATGTCTCGCAGATAGGCACCGGGCAAGACCAGCAGAGCCAGCGCAATCGCGGGCAGGGCGCCCGGTCCAAGCCTTGAGCCCGTCCCCTAGCGCATCGCAGGACGGCAGGCTATGACCCTGGACGCGCTATGGGACTTCCTGCAGTGGCCGGCCATGGCGGCGTCGCTGGGCGCCGCGTGGCTGGTCGCGTCGCGCAGCGCCCGTCGGCGCACGGCGGGCTTCTGGGTCTTTCTGCTGAGCAACGTGCTGTGGGTGGCGTGGGGCCTGCATGACGGCGCCTGGGCGCTTATTGCACTGCAACTGGGCCTGGCGGCGCTCAATGTGCGCGGCGTCCTGAAAAACGAGGCCTAGGGGCTGCTGGGCTCGCGGCCAAAGGCCTATACTTTTTTCATCACGCACGCTCCGGCGCACGAAACAGGGCGTCTGCCGCCTTCCCCCGCGCGGCGTACGCCGGGCAATCACGTGCCTAGGGTCATGGCCCCTTTCACAGGAGGCAAATCCCATGTCGCGCCCGATCCGATAGACGGCTCGCTCCGGACCCATTCCGGAGCTTCAGACGCTGTTTGTGAATGCATCGCCTTCAAGGAGATGTGTGATGAACAAACTGTCCAGCAGTAGTAACGATGACCCGCAGGCGAATGCGGCGCGCATTGCCGACCTGCAGGCGACGGCGCGAGGCCAGGTCCTGTTGCCGGGCGACGCCGGCTATGACGAGGCCCGCAAGATCTGGAACGCGATGGTCGACCGCCGCCCTGCGGTCATCGTCCGTTGTGCGGGCGTGGCCGATGTGCGGCGCGCTGTCGATGCCGCGCGTGAAAACCGGATGACGGTGTCCCTGCGCGGCGGCGGCCACAACATCGCCGGGACCGCCGTCTGCGACGGCGGCATGATGATCGACCTGTCGCCGATGAAGTCGGTGCGGATCGACCCCGAGCGCGCCAGGGCGTATGTGGAACCCGGCGCGACCCTGGCGGACCTGGACCACGAAGCCCAGGCTTTCGGCCTGGCGGTTCCCCTGGGCATCAATTCGACGACGGGCGTGGCCGGCCTGACCCTGGGAGGCGGCTTCGGCTGGCTCACGCGCAGGTTCGGCCTGACGATCGACAACCTCGTGTCCGCCGACGTGGTGACCGCGGACGGCCAGCTCCTGCGGGCCAGCGAATCGGAAAATCCGGACCTGTTCTGGGCCATCCGCGGCGGCGGCGGCAATTTCGGCGTGGTCACGATGTTCGAGTTCCAGCTGCATCCGGTGGGTCCGCAGGTCTATGGCGGGCTGGTCGTGGTGCCGCTCGAACAGGGCAGGCAGGCGCTGGCGAGATACCGCGACGCGCTGCAATCCATGCCCGAGGAACTGACGGTGTGGGCGGTCCTGAGACAGGCCCCGCCCTTGCCGTTCCTACCGCCCTCCGCGCATGGCAAGCCCATCGTCGCCTTCGCCGCCTGCTACACCGGCAGCCTGGACCAGGGAGCGCAGGCCGTCGAGGCGGTGCGCGCGCTGGGCGAACCCTACGGCGAACAACTCGGCCCGATGCCCTACGCGGCCTGGCAAAAGGCCTTCGATCCCCTGTTGACGCCCGGCGCCCGCAACTACTGGAAATCGCACAACCTGGGCGTGCTGGAGGACGGCCTGATCGACGCGGTCGTGGCGGCGGTGCGCGACGTGCCTTCGCCGCAGTGCGAGATCTTCTTCGGCCACATCGCCGGCGCGGCGATGCGCGTGCCCGTGACCGCCATGGCGTATCCGCACCGCGCGGCGCAGTTCGCCATGAACGTGCACGGACGCTGGGACGATCCGCAGGACGACGAGCGCTGCATCGCCTGGACGCGCGACATCTTCAAGGCCACGGAGCCGTACTCGCAGGGCGGCGTCTACGTGAACTTCCTGACCCAGGACGAGACCGCAAGAGTGGGCGCGGCCTACGGGGAAAACTACGACCGGCTGGTGCAGGTGAAGACCCGCTACGATCCGCAGAACCTCTTCCGGCACAACCAGAACATCAGGCCGGCGGCGCCTTGAGGGAGGGCGGCGCGGATGGCGGGCGGGTCCGCCGCCGTCGGCGCCCGCGCCAGGCGAATCCGGCCGCCCTCAATCGGCCGGCGCCTGGATTTCCAGTTGATGCGCGATCCTGGCCTTCAGCGCCAGCAGGTCCTGCGCGTGCTGCCGCGCGACCACGGACGGCGCATCGTCGGTGATCAGGCTGATGTTCAGCGCCAGCGCCAGTTCGCCCTGGCCGCGCAGCGGCGTGGACATCGCCACCACGCCGGGCTGCCAGGACGCGACGCAATATCCCTGCGCCGCCACCGTGGCGATGGCTGCGTCGATATCCGCGCGGATGGGCTTCCAGGCGGCGCTGCGATAGGTGCGCCGGATCTGGTCCAGCAACGTCTCGCGCGCGCCGGCCTGCAGCGTGGCGAGGTACGCGCGGCCCAGCGAGGTCAGTTCGATCGGAACCCGCTGCCCCGCGACGATGGTGCGTAGCGACGCCCTGCGGTTGTAGCGGATGGATTCCAGGTAAACCATCTCGGCGCGGTCGGCGCTGGCCAGTCCCACGTTCATCCGCAGCTTGACCGACAGATCGCGCATCAGGGGCGTGGCCGCCCGGAGCACGGGCGAGGCGGCGCGCATGGCGTGCCCCAGGCTGAGCACGGGCGCGGCCAGGCGGTAGGCGCGCGCGCGCCGGTCGTGTTCCAGAAAGCCGCTGGTCACGAGGGTCTGGGTCAGGCGGCTGACCGTGGCGGCGGACAGGCCGGTGCGTTCGGCGAGCTCGCCGTTGCCCAGCAGATCCGTGCCGGGCTTGAACGCGCGAAGAATCTCCAGGCCGCGCTCCAGCGATCGGTTCTGGCTGACGCCGGTAAAGCGCCGGCTGTCGCCGGACGGCGTTGAGGGCTTGGGGGGCGTATTCATGCAATTCCACTCCGTGGAAATGGGACGGTGTATTTGCGCACTGTAGCGCCTACCGTGTCGTCATTGCCAGCCGCCAAGTCCGAGATGGTCCGCGATGGTCCGCGATGCGCAGCGGCTGGCCCACAACGACGGAGCACGAATATGGCTGACTACGAATTCATCAGGCTGCAATCGCAGGACGGCGTGGCGACGCTGACGCTGAACCGGCCTGACAAGCGCAACGCGATCAGCGACGCGATGCGCGGCGAACTGATCCACGCGCTTGAGCTTGTCACCCAGGACCGCGCCATCCGCGCGCTGGTGCTGACCGGAGAAGGCAAGGGCTTCTGCGCGGGCGGGGACATTGCGGGCATGCAGCGCCGGATGGACGCGCCGGCCGGCGAGGTCGGGTTCAACGGGTGGTCGCGCCAGCAGCGCGTGCACCACGCGCAAAGCCTGCTGCATCGCATGCCCAAGCCGACGATCGCGGCGGTGAACGGCGCGGCGGCGGGCCTGGGGGCCGATACCGCGCTGAGCTGCGATTTCATCGTGGCCTCGGAGAGCGCTTCGTTCACATGGAGCTACATCGCGCGCGGACTGATCCCGGACGGCGGCGGCCTGTATTTCCTGCCGCGCCGCGTCGGGCTGGCGCGCGCGAAGGAATTGATCTTCTCCGGCCGCCGGGTCCTGGCCCAGGAGGCGTTGCAGTTGGGCATCGCCGACCGGCTGGCGCCCGCGGGCACGGAGGTGGAAGCGGCCCAGGCCTGGGCCGCGGCCTTGAGCCAGGGCTCGGCCACGGCGCTGGCGCTGGGCAAGTCGATCCTGGACCAGAGTTTCGAGCTGACCGCCGACCAGGTCTTCGCCATGGGCAGCCAGGCGCAGGGCATCTGCTACACCAGCGCCGAACATCGCGCATCCGTGGCCGCGTTCCTGGAGAACATGGCCCAGGCCGCCCGCGGCCGGGGAGACGCCCAATGAGCGCCCTCGACAAGCTGCTGCGGCCGCGCAGCGTGGCGGTGGTGGGCGCCTCGGCCGACCCGGCCAAGACCTCGGGCCGGCCGGTGGCCTACCTGCGCAAGCACGGATTCCAAGGCAGCATCTATCCCGTGAACCCCCGGGCGTCCGACATCGACGGGCTGCGTTGCTATCCCGACGTGCGCGCCTTGCCGCAGGCGCCGGACGTCGCCATCGTGGTGCTGGGCGCGGAGCGCACCCAAGATGCCGTGCGCGAGCTCGCCGCCATCGGCACGGGCGCGGCCATCGTGCTTGCCAGCGGCTACACCGAGGCCGGGGAGGAGGGGGCGCGCCGCCAGCACGAGCTGCGCGAGGCCGCCGGCGCCATGCGCATCCTGGGGCCGAACACGATCGGCCTGGTCAACCTGACGGACCGCATCACGCTGTCTGCCAGCGGCGCCCTGGAGCTCGACGCGCTGCACGCCGGGCCCATCGGCCTGGTCTCGCAAAGCGGGGGCATCCTGGGCGCGCTGCTGTCGCGGGCCGCCGCCCGCGGCATCGGCCTGTCCAAGCTGATCTCGACCAGCAACGAGGCCGACCTCGACCTGGCCGACTTCGTCGACGCGCTGGCCGACGACCCGGCCACCCGCGTCATCGCCTTGTATGTCGAGAGCATCCGCCATCCCGCCAGGTTCCGCGCCGCCGCGCGCAAGGCCCTGGAAGCTGGCAAGCCGGTGGTGGCGTTCAAGATCGGGCGTTCGGAATCGGGCGCCCGGGCAGCCGCGTCGCACACGGGCGCGCTGGCTGGGGCGGATGCCATGTACGACGCGCTGTTCGAGGACGCCGGCGTCATCCGGGCCCAAGCGTTTTCCGACCTGCTGGATATTCCGGCCGCGCTGGCGCATGAGCGCACGCTGCGAGGCCGCCGCGTCGCGATCCTGACTTCGACGGGCGGCGCGGGCACCCTGGTGGCCGACTGCCTGGGCCTGGCGGGCTTCGAACTGCCGCCGCCCGATGCGGCGACCGGCGCGGCCCTGCGCGCCCTGCAGCCGGGCGGCCACGCGGTCCTGGACCGCAACCCCATCGACGTGACCCTCGCGGGCCTGCAGCCCGACCTGCTTCGGGGCGCGATCCGCATCATGCTGGACAGCGGCGGCCACGACGCGCTGGTGGTGGTCGTGGGCTCGTCCGGCGTCGCCCAGCCCGAGCTGATGGCGGGCGCGCTGAAGGACACGCTGGCGGACGCCGGCAAGCCCGTGTTGGCGTACATCAGCCCGCACGCGCCGCGCGTCGCGGAAGTGCTCGGCCGCTACGGCATTCCCGCGTTCCACACGCCGGAGGGCGTCAGCGCCGCGATGGCGGCGATGTGGCAAGTGCAGGGGCGCGCCCAGCCATCCAGGGCGCAGGCGCCGCGCGCGCCGCTGCCCGTCGCCGCGGCCGTCGAAGAAAGCGGGTCGCTGGACGAGGCCCAGGCCAAGGCGCTCTTTGCGCGCCATGGCATTCCGGGCGTCAGGGAAATCGTCGTGCGCACCGGAGAAGAGGCCGCGCAGGCCGCCGCCCGGCTGGGGCCGCGCGTCGTGCTCAAGCTGCTGTCGCGCGAGATCACGCACAAGAGCGACGTGGGCGGCGTGGCCGTCGGCGTGGCGCGGGAAGACGTGCCTGCGCGGCTGCGGCAGATGGCCGACGACGTCCAGCGTCACGCCGGCAGCCGGCCGCAGGCCTTCCTGGTCCAGGAGATGGTCACCGGCGCGGCGGAACTGATCGTCGGCCTGCACCGGGATCCCCTGGGGTCGGCGATTTTGCTCGGCATGGGAGGCGTCGTCGCTGAACTGGTCCGGGATACGACGCTGCTGATGCTGCCTGCCGACGGCGGCGGCCTCACGCCGGAGCAGGTGCTTGCGGGGCTGCGTCGCCTGAAGACGTGGCCGTTGCTGGACGGCTACCGCGGGCGCGAGCGCGCGGACGTGCCGGCGCTGGTCGAGGCGGTGGTGGCGTTCTCGCGGATGGCCGCGGCCTTGGAGGACAGGCTGGCCGAGGCCGAGATCAACCCGCTCTTCGTGCGGCCCTTGGGCCAGGGCGTCTGCGCCGCGGACGGCGTGGCCGTCCTGCGGGAGCGGTCGAAGTAGTTCAGATGTTCAGGCAGGTGGATAAACAGGAGACAACCATGAAACAGAAGAACCTATTCACGCGCGGCGGCATGGCCCTTGCGGCGGCCGTCCTGACGCTGGGCGCCGCTGCGGCACCGCAGGCGCGCGCGGCATTTCCGGACAGACCCTTGCGCATCGTGGTGCCGTTCACGCCGGGCGGCGGCACCGACCTCATCGCGCGCCAGCTCGCCAAGGGCCTGACGCAGGAACTCGGCCAGACCGTCGTCGTTGAAAACCGTCCGGGCGGCAGCACCATCATCGGCACCGAGAACGTGGCCAAAAGCCCGCCGGACGGCTACACCCTGCTGATGTCCACTTTCGCCCATGCGGTGAATCCGGCCATCCACAAGAAGCTGCCCTACGACACCGACCGCGCCTTTGCCCCGGTGGCGATGATAGGCAAATCGCCGAACGTGCTTGTCGTCTCGCCGAAGTCGCCCTTCAAGAGCGTGCAGGACATCCTGGCCTACGCGCGCGCCCATCCGGGCAAGCTGACGTTCGGTTCCTATGGCAACGGCACGTCGGCGCACCTGGCCGGGGAACTCTTCAAGAGCCTGGGCAAGGTCGATATCCTGCATGTGCCCTACAAGGGCGCGGGCCCTGGCATCAACGACCTGATCGGCGGGCAGATCGACATGATCTTCTCGACCTCGGCCAGCGTCAGCAGCCACATCAAGAGCGGCCAGTTGCGCGCGCTTGCCGTGACGACGCAGCAGCGTTCGCCGGCCTATCCTGGCGTGCCCACCGTGGCCGAGTCCGGCGAGGCGGGCTACTTCGTGGATAGCTGGTACGGGGTCTTCGTGCCGAAAGGCACGCCCGCCGCGGTGATCGACCGGTTGAATGCCGCGATCCGGAAAGCCTCGCAGGACCCCGAGTTCCGCGCGGCGCTGGAGCTTGAAGGCCTGGCGCCCGACGTGGGCACGCCCGCGGCGCTGGGACAATACGTCAAGGAAGAAGAAGCGCGCTGGAGCCGGATCGTTCGCGACGCCGGCATTACCGACAAGCCGTAAAGGCGACACGCGGCCGGGCGGCTCGCCTTGCCGGCCGCCGTGACGCGCCGGGCCCGGCGGCTCACTCGATCTTGATGTCCGCCTTGCGCGCCACGTCGCGCCACCGCTGCAGGTCCGCCTTCAGTTCCGCGCTGAACTGCGCGGGCGTGTCCAGGACCGGCTCCACGCCGCGCGTGACCAGCGCCTGCCGCGCGTCGGGCGCGCCCATGCCGGTCTTGAGCGCCTCATACAGGCGCTCGGCCAGGGCGGGGTCCAGCTTGGGCGGCGCCAGCACGCCGAACCAGGTCGTGGTCTGGAAGCCGGGCAAGCCGGCTTCCTGCACGGTCGGAATGTCCCGCGCCGTGTCCGAGCGCGCCGGGCCGGTCACCGCAATGGCGCGGAGCTGGCCGCTCTGGATGAGGGGCAGCGACGAGGGCAGGGTGTCGAAGTAGGCATCGACGCGCCCGCCGATGAGGTCCGTGATCACCTGGCTGCTGCCCTTATAGGGCACGTGCTGGAAGTTCGACACCCCTGACGACTGGACGAACAGCGCCGCGGCCATGTGGGTGATGTTGCCCGTGCCTGCCGATCCGTACGGCACGGGCGTGCGGCTGGCCTTGGCGTAGTTCAGGAATTCGCCCAGCGTCCTGGCGGGCAGCTTGGGATTCACGACCAGCACGAGCGGGGTGTAGCCCACCTGCGTGATCGGCGTGAAGTCGCGCAGCGGATCGTAGGGCAGGCGCGATGACAGCGCCGGGCTGATGGATTGCGAGGCCGTGACGCCCAGCAGCAGCGTATAGCCATCTGCCGCGGCCCGCGCGACCTCGGCCGCGGCGATGGTTCCGTTGGCGCCTGCCTTGTTGTCCACGACGACGCTGGCGTGCAGGGATTCGCCCAGCCGCTGCGCGACCTGCCGCGCCACGAAGTCGGCGCCGCCGCCCGGCGGAAAGCCGACGACCAGGCGGATGGGCCGGTCGGGATAGCCAGCGGCGGAGGCGGTGGCGGCGGCGAACAGCAAGCCGGCGATGGCGGCCTTGAACAGGCCGGGCACAACGGGGTTGAGCTTCATCTTCTGTCTCCTCGGTTCTCGCCGGGCTGTCGCGCCCGTTGTCGGTCCGGTCATCGTTCGGGCGTGATTGCGGCGCCTTTACACGCGGGTCATGCCTGCTTGCGCACGGGCGCCCATGCGAAATCGCCCGGCCGGCCGGCGCAGGCGGCGCCGCTGTCGATCAGGGCCTCGCACGCGTCGGGCGTAAGCCCCGCGGCCAGCAGCACATCCCGCGTGTGTTCGCCCAGATCCGGCGGCGGCAGCGTCGCCATGCCGTCGCGGGCGGCATCCCGGCGCGGAAACTCCGGCACGTCGAACGCCAGGTCGCGGTAGCGCACGCTGCGCAGCGTGCCGGGCTGACGCGCCTGCTCGGCGTCCAGCACGCGTTCCAGCGGCAGGACTTCCGTGCTGCCGACGCCCGCCATCCGCAGCCGCGCGGTGGCATCGTCGAACGTCCGCGCGCCGATCGCCTTCCGGACGATTTCCTCGACCCGCTCGCGCGCCTTCTTCCTGTCCTTCAGGGCGGCGAGCGAGGCGTCGGCGGCCTCGGGCAGCGCCATTGCCTGGCAGAACTTCAACCAGTGTGCGTCGGTCAGCATCAGCAGGTACATCCAGCGTTCGTCGGAGGTCAGGTAGGCGCCGTAGCCCGGCATGCTGAATTCGCCATGCGGCTCGCGTTCCGGCCGCCCAAGGAGCTGGGTCTTGAGCTGCACGCCCACCAGGTCGCGCGATGCGACGTGCAAGCCGGTTTCGTACAGGCCGATCTCCACGTGGCCGCCTTCCTTGGCGGCTTCCGGCTGCAGCATGCGGGCGAGGATGCCGATGACGGCATAGGCGCCGGCGAACTGGTCGTGGTAGGACGGCCCCAGCCGGCTGGGGCGGCCATCGATGCGGTTGGCCTCCATGACGCCGGTGGACGCTTCGGCGACGGGGTTGGAAGCCAGGTCGTCCGCCTGCGGCCCGTCCGCGTAGCCGCGGATGTGGCAATAGATGAGACGCGGATTGATCGCCTGGCATTCCGCCTTGGTGAGCCTGAGCTTGCGCGCCGCCTTGGGCGCGAGGTTGTGCACGAATGCGTCGGCCGTCTCCAGCATTTTCAGGAAGGCGGCGTGGCCGTCCGGACGGGCGAGATCCAGGCACACGCTTTTCTTGCCATGGCTGTACGCGATGAAGGTGCCGCTCGGGCCGCCGCGGACGAGGCTGCGGGTGGGATCGCCGCGCGGCGGCTCCACCTTGATCACTTCGGCGCCAAGCTGGGCAAGGATGTGCGAGGCAAAAGGGGCGGCAAGCATGGTGCCCAGTTCAATGACGCGGCGTCCCGCGAGGGGTGGGGAGTGCATGGTGTCTCCTGGCGTTGGTCTTGAAAGAATGCATTCTATATGTTCAAGGTTTGCCCAGCGCAACGCATTTTGCTAGGGAAAGCCCGTATTTTTCGCGGCTTGTAAATATATAGAATGCATTCTTAGTCGCTCAGCAGACGGCGGCAATCGAAGAACAACCAGGAGACACAACGTGCACAGAAGGACTTTTCTTTCCGGTTGTGCGGCGGCAGCCTCGATTTCGCTTCCAGGCTGGGCGCGCGCGCAGTCCGTTTCTCCCGGCATCGATACGGCCAGCAAGACGGTCACGGTCGGCGCCTTCACCCCCATCACGGGCCCGGTGCCGTTCTATGCGATCCTCTCCCGCGCCGCCGACGCCTGCTTCAAATGGATCAACGACACCGACGCGCTGAACGGCTGGAAGATCAAGCTGGTCACGTATGACGACGGCTATGAGCCGGCCCGCAGCGTCGCCGTCACCCGCCGCCTGGTCGAAGAGAACAAGATTTTCGCGCTGGCCGCGCCCGTCGGCACCGCGCAATCCGTGGCGGTGATTCCCTACGCCAAGGAAGTCGGCCTGCCGATGATCGGCCCCATCGGCGGCGCGACGGCGCTTTTTGCGGAACGGCTGGTGTTTCCGCTGCTGCCCGACTACGGCTGGTCCGCGGCCTCGAACCTGGAATACGCCTTCAGCGGCCTGAACGCCGACCGCGTGGCGCTGCTATGGGAAAACGACGAGCTGGGCCGCTCGGCCAAGCGGGGCTTCGACATGCTCATGGCCGCCAACAAAAAGCAGCCCGCCGAGTCCATCCCCTTCGAGGTTCGCAGCACCGATTTCACGCCCCACGTGCGCCGCATCGCCAACGCCAAGGCGGACGTCGTGATCCTGTTCGGCTCCAACGCCAACCTGGCCGCGGCGCTCAAGACCGCGGACCGGCTGGGCTATCAGGGCAAGTGGATGGCGCCGTTCTTCACCGCCGATCCCACCACCTACAAGCTGGCCGGCCCGTTGCTGGACGGCGCGTATTTTTCCTCGTGGCTTATGCCGGTGGACGCGGACGACGCCAACATCAAGGCCTACCGCGACACCGTGGCCAAGCACTATCCCAACGACCCGATCGGCGTCTTCGGCCTGAACGGCTGGAGCAACGCGGCGCTGTTCGCCAAAGGCTTCCAGATGCTGCTGGCCAGCGGCAAGCCGTTGACGCGCGCAAACCTGGTGGATGTCATGGAGACCATGACGAACCAGACCGTCGGGGGTGCGCGCGAGGTGACCTTCAAGCCCGGCGACCACCGGGGCGCGCGCCAGGAAGGGATCATCCAGGCCGTGTCCGGCGGCAGCTTCAAGCTGGTGCGGGACTTCAAGCCCTATCCGGCCGACGTGTTCGATGCCAAGCTGGCCTAGGCCGGCACACAGTAAAGGAGTGCCCGCGTGAGCAATGCATATGAAGAATGGGTCGGCCGCGAAGAAGCGCATACGCAGCGCATCGACGCGGCGGCCGTGGCGGCGATGGCGGCAACGCTGGACCTGGAAGGCGCGCCGCGCGCGGGCGAACCGCTGCCGCCCGGCTGGCAGTGGCTGTTCTTCAACCCGGCCGCGCGCCGCAGCGGGCTGGGCGAAGATGGCCATCCGCGGCGCGGCGGCTTTCTGCCGCCCATCGACCTGCCGCGCCGCATGTGGGCGGGCAGCCGGATCAACTACCTGGCGGACCTGCCCATCGGTGAGCAGGCCACGCGGCGCAGCCGCATCGTGAAGGTCGAGAACAAGGTCGGCAAGCGCGGCGCGTTGTGGTTCGTGACGGTCCGGCACACGACGCAGTGCAACGGAACCGACTGCATCGTCGAGGAACAGGACATCGTCTACCGCGAGGCGCCGCCGCCCGGCGCGGCCGCCGCGACGCCGACGCGGCACGAGGCCGAGGCGCGCTGGGGCCGCGAGGTCCGGCCCGACACGACGCTGTTGTTCCGCTATTCGGCGCTGACCTTCAACGGGCATCGCATCCATTACGACCAGGCCTACGCGCGCAACGAAGAAGGCTATCCGGACCTCGTCGTGCATGGACCCCTGACCGCCACGCTGCTGCAGCAGCTTGCGGTGGAACACGGAGAAGGACGCGGCCTGGCGCGCTTTGATTTTCGCGGCGTCAGTCCCTTGTTCGTATCGCGCGCCTTCCACATAGAAGGCCACACGCAGGAAGACGGCGCGTTCGCGCTGTGGGCGCGCGGGCCGGACGGCGAATTGGCGATGTCCGCCACGGCGGTGCTGCGGTAAGGCGCGGCGCGGCCCGGATAAAAACACTGACAGGAGACAAGAGAAGATGGCACAGCATTTGAGCGGTCCGGCGAATCTTGAAGGCCAGGTTGCGTTCATCACCGGCGGCGCGGGCGCCATGGGGCAGGCGATCGCCAAGGCATTCCGGCAGGCAGGCGCGCGCGTCATTGCGACGGACCGCGTGGCGCCCGAGGAGCTTGGGCAGGCGCTGGGCGGCGGCATCGACTATCGCCGCTACGACGTGACCTCGCGCGCCGAGACCGACCAGGTCATCGACGCGGTCCTGGCCGAATACGGCCGGATCGACATCCTGGTGCTGTGCGCGGGCATCATCGCCCGCACGCCGCTGGGCGACAGCACCGATGACGAATGGGACGCGGTGATGTCCGTCAACGTGCGCGGCGTGGTCAATCCGGCGCGCAAGCTGTTTCCGCTGATGTGCAGTCAGGGCTTCGGCAAGATCCTGGCGGCCGGCTCCATCGCCGCCAAGAACGGGGGCGTGGCGTCGGGACCGGCCTACGTCGCGTCCAAGGCGGCCGTGCACGGCATGATGCGCTGGATCGCCAAGGCCGGCGCGCCGCACGGCGTCTATGCCAACACCCTGGCCCCGGGACCCGTCGAGACGGCGATGTGGGCCAGCGTCACCAGCGGCGGCGCGCCCTCGGCCAACGGCACCGTGCCGCTGGGCCGCTACGGCAACGCCGACGACATCGCGCAGGCGGCACTGTTCCTGTGCTCGCCCGCGTCCAACTGGATCACGGGCACGTCGCTGGACATCAGCGGCGGCATGTGGATGGACTGACGACCGCCGACGCAGACAGGAGCTACGCATGACCGCAGATACCCGACCCGTGATCGGCTTTATCGGCCTGGGCGTGATGGGCGGCCCGATGTGCCGCAACATGGCCGTCAAGCACGCCGGCGACGTCATCGCCTTTGACACGAACCCGCAGGCCCACGCCCTGCTGGAAGGCACCGGCGCGCACCGCGCCGGCTCGGTGGCCGAGGTGGCCGAACGCGCCGACGTGGTGTTCCTGTCGCTGCCCGGCGGCCCGCAGGTGGAAGCGGTGTGCCTGGGCGAGGGCGGCCTGGCCGGCGGCGCGCGCCGTCCCGCCGTGATCGTCGACCTCAGCACCACCACGGTGGCGTCGGCCCGCGCGACGGCGCAGCGCCTTGCCGACCTGGGTGTCGCATTCGCCGACGCGCCCGTCGCCCGCACCCGCGAAGCGGCGCAGCGCGGCGAACTGAGCATCATGGTGGGCGCGGACGAGGCGCTGTATGCGCGCATCGAGCCGCTGCTGCGCTACATCGGTTCGGACGTGACGCGCTGCGGCGAGACGGGCTGCGGTCAGGTGGTCAAGCTCATCAACAATGCGCTGGTGTTCGAGAACACCGTGGCGCTGGCCGAGATGATGGTGCTGGGCGAGCGCGCCGGCGTGCAGCCGGCGGTGCTGCTGGATGCGGTGTCCAAAGGGTCGGGCGACAGCTTCGTGCTGCGCAACCACGGGCGCCGGGCGATGCTGCCGCGGGAGTTTCCCGAAAAATCCTTTCCGCCCGAATACGCGCTCAAGGATCTGGGCTACGTGCTGGAGCTTGCCGGGCAGACGGGACTGACGGCGCGCGTCACGGAACTGGCCCAACGGTATTACGAGGCGACGGCCAGCGGCGGATGGAGCGGCCGCTACTTCCCGTCGGTGATCGAAATCATCGATCGCGGCGACGGCGCCGGCGTGGCGTCGGCGCAGCAGGAGTCCGGCCATGGATGATTTCATCGGACTCATCTGGGCGGGCGTGGTCAGCGGCTGCCTCTACGCCATGGGCGCGATCGGCATCGTGCTGATCTACAAGAGCTCGAATGTCGTGAACTTCGCGCACGGCAACCTGGCGGGCCTGGCGGCGTTCCTGGTGTTCGGCTTCACGGCCGGCCTGTTCGCGAACCTGGCCTGGGGCGCGGCCGTGGTGCTTACGCTGGCGGTCATGGTCGCGGTAATGGCGGTCAGCTACTTCCTGATCGCGCCGCTGGTCTTCAAGTCGGACCTGACCAGCACCATCGCCACCCTTGGCGTGGGCCTGATCGCGCAGGGGGCGACGCAATTGCTCTTCGGCTCGAACGTGGTGTCGCTGGACCTGCCGCTGCCCGCGTGGCGCGGCCAGATTGGTCCGATCCGCATCACCGCCTATGACCTCGCGGTGCTGGGCGCGACCGCTGTCGCCATCGGGCTGCTGTACCTGCTGATCGAACGCACCCGCATCGGCATTGCGTTCCGCGCGGTGTCGGCCAATCCCTACGCCAGCCGCGTGTGCGGGCTGAACCTGCGCCGGGTGCATCTGTTTTCGTGGATCACGGCCGGCGTGCTGGGGCTGATCGCGTCGCTGCTGATCGTCCCGACGACGTTCCTGTCCTCGACCAGCGTGTCTTCCTTCATGCTCCAGGCGTTTGCCGCGGCCGTCGTGGGCGGCTTCAACAGCCTGCCGGGCGCGGTGCTGGGCGGCATCCTGATCGGCGCCATGATGAACCTGCTGTCGTTCTATGTCTCGGCCGAGTTCAACAACACCTATCTGCTGCTGACGATCCTGCTGGTGCTCAATGTGTTCCCGAAGGGCGTTCTGGCAATCCGGGGAGGCGCCCGTGTCTAGCGTGATCATGTCATCCAACCGCCTGGCGGCGGACGCAAAGCCGGCCGCGGTCGCCGCGGCGCCGCGGCGCCTGATGGCGGGCGCGGGCGTGGCCGGCGTGGTGGTCCTGGCGCTGCTGCCCCTGGTGGCGGGCGGCTACTGGACCTACACCCTGGGCCTGTGCTTTGCCAACGCCATTGCCATCATTTCGGTGAGCTTTCTGGTGCGCTACGGCGGCGAGGTTTCGATCGGCCATGGCGTGTTCGTCGCGGCCGGCGCGTATACCGTCGCCCTGATGGAAAAATACCTGGGCGTGTCGCTGCTGGCCAGCCTGCCGCTGGCGGCGGTCTCGGGCGCCTTCCTGGGGCTGCTCTTCGCCTATCCCTCGCGCTATCTGTCGGGCATCTATCTGGCCGTCGCCACGATGGCGCTGGCGCTGGCCCTGCCCGAGGTGCTGCTGCATTTCTCGTCGGTGTCGGGCGGCTACGAAGGGTTGTACGTCAAGCTGGACGCGCTGCCCGGCATCGCCAAGGAAACGCAGCGCTATTACCTGCCGCTGGCCGGGCTGGTCGCCGTCGCGCTGCTGCTGCGCCACTTCCGCCGCTCGCGCCAGGCGATGGCGCTGCTGCTGATCCGCGCGTCGCCGCACGCGGCCGAATCGTTCGGCGTGCGCCGCAGCTGGGCGCGCCTGTCGTGCATGGCCCTGAGCGGCGCCATCGCGGCCATCGCCGGCGCCCTGCTGTCGTTCAGCTCGTCGACCGTGTCGCCCAACAGCTTTACGTTGTGGACCTCGATCTTCCTGTTGGTGGGCTCGGTGGTCAGCCTGTATTCGATGTCGATCCTGGGCAGCCTGCTGGGCGGCCTGTTCCTGACGCTCATGCCCCTGCTGCTGGCCGGCGCGGGCGACTGGGTGCCCATCCTGTACGGCACGGCGCTGCTGGCCGTGGTGCTGGGCGTCAACGCGCTGCCCGCCAAGCTGCGCGCCCGTCTGCACGGAGGCAATCCATGAGCGCGCAAGCCACGCTGGACCGCGATCCGCTGGTGGTCGAAGACCTGTCGCTGTCGTTCGGCGGCATCCAGGTGCTGCAACACATTGCCCTGCACCTGAAGGCGGGCGAGATCACCGGGCTGATCGGACCGAACGGAGCGGGCAAGACCAGCTTTTTCAATTGCCTGACCGGCCTGTACTCGCCGCAGCACGGCAGCATCCGGCTGGGCAGCCAGCGCCTGGAGGGCGTGCCGCCCACCGGCCGCGCGGCGCTGGGCTTCTCCCGCAGCTTCCAGCACGTGGCGCTGTGCCCGGAGCTGACCATGGCCGAGAACGTCATGATCGGCCTGGACCGGCAGTCGTCGGCCGGCTGGCTGGACGCCTTCCTGCCCTTGCCCGGCGGCCGCGCCGAGCGCAGCCGCAACCGTGAGCGCGCGCTGGCGGCGCTGGACCGGCTGGGCGTGCTGCACGTGGCCGACGACTATCCCGCGCAGCTTCCGCCGGGCGTGCTGCGCCTGGCGGAGATCGCGCGCGCCATCGCCGGCGATCCGCGGGTGCTGCTGCTGGACGAGCCCGCGGCCGGCCTGAATTCCATCGAAACGGGCGACCTGTCCAGCGCCCTGAAGCGCCTGCGCGCGCCCGGACTGGTGCTGGTGGTGGTGGAACACGACATGGACCTGATCATGGACGTCTGCGACGCCATCCACGTGCTGAACGTGGGGCGGCTGCTGGCCTCGGGCAGCCCCGGGCAGGTGCGGAGCAATCCCGACGTCGTGCGGGTCTATCTGGGAGACGAGGATGCATGACGGAGCATCGACGCTGCTGGCGGTGGAAGGATTGACGGTGCGGTACGGCGCCGGGCCGGTCGTGCACGGCATCGGGCTGTCGGTAGGCGCGGCGTCTGTCGCCGCGCTGCTGGGCGCAAACGGGGCGGGCAAGTCCAGCACCTTGCGGGCCATCGCCGGGCTTGAGCCCGCGCAGGGCCGGGTCCTGCTCGATGGGCAGGACATCACTGGCCTGTCGGCGGCGCAGCGCTTTCGGCGCGGCATCGTGTACGTGCCGGAAGGGCGTGCCATCGTCACGGACCTGACGGTGGGCGAGAACCTCATCCTGGGCTCTTACTTCGTCGATGCGCGCACGCGGGCGCGGCGGGAACAGATGGTGATGGACTTCTTTCCCGAGATCGCGGGGCGGCGCAACGCGCCGGCCGGCCTGCTCAGCGGCGGCGAGCAACAAATGCTGGCGATCGGCCGCGGCCTGATGTCCGGCCCGCGCCTGCTCCTGCTGGACGAGCCCTCGCTGGGACTGGCGCCCCTGCTGGTGGCGCGCGTGTATGAGCGCCTGGCCGCCATCCAGCGGGAACAGAAGCTCGCGGCCCTGCTGGTGGAGCAGAGCTTTCACGTCGCGGCGCGGCTGGCCGAGCGGGCCTGGGTGCTGCGGCACGGCCATATCGTGGGCGAATTGGACGAGCAGGCGCTGCGCAGCCGCGAAGGACGCCAGCGCGCGATCGACGCCTATCTGGGCGCGCGAGGGCAGGCCAGCCCGTCCGCCACGTCCGCCACCCACGCATGAAAGGAACCGAGATGGAACATCTGAAGCTGCAAGGCGAGGTCCTGGCGAGCGGACTGGAATTCCCGGAGGGGCCCGTGGCCATGCCGGACGGCAGCGTGCTGGTGGTGGAGATCGCCGCGGGACGCCTGACTCGCGTGCTGCCCGATGGCGAGCTGCGCAAGGTGGCCGAGCTGGGCGGCGGGCCGAACGGCGCGGCCTTGGGGCCGGACGGGCACGTCTACGTCTGCAACAACGGCGGGTTCAGCTGGCGCACCGACAACGGCTTCACGCGGCCGACCGGCCCGGCGGCCGACTACGCGGGCGGCAGCATCCAGCGCGTGGACGTGGCGACCGGCGCCGTGCAGACGCTTTACACGCACTGCGACGGCGTGGCGCTGCACGGCCCCAACGACATCGTCTTCGATGCGCACGGCGGCTTCTGGTTCACCGATTTCGGCAAGACCTTTGAAGACCGCATCCTGCGCGGCGCGGTGTATTACGCCCGCGCCGACGGCAGCCACATCCGCCGCGCGGCGCATCCCGTGCTGACGCCCAACGGCGTCGGCCTGTCGCCGGACGGGCGCGTGCTCTACGTGGCGGAGACCGAGACGAGCCGGCTGTGGTTATACCCGGTCCTGGAGGGCGAGCGCGGACAGCTGGGCGCCGAGCCCTGGCCGTCGCCCAACGGCGGGCGGCTGGTGCATGGCCTGCCGGGCTTCCAACGCTTCGATTCGCTGGCGCTGGAAGCGGGCGGCAACATCTGCGTCGCCACGCTCGTGCGCGGCGGCATCAGCGTGTTCTCGCCGGGTGGCGAGCTGCTGGAGTTCCACGAGGCGCCCGAAGGTTATTGCACCAATATCTGCTTCGGGGGCGCCGACCGGCGCACCGCCTACATCACCCTGTCGGGGCACGGCCAGCTTTTCGCCGCGCGCTGGCCTCGCGCCGGACTGGCGCTCAACGGGGGAGGCTCCCAATGAACCTTCACGCAAAGGACGCATCGATGAAGCGCTCGAAGAACCCCGCCCGCCGGTCGGCCATCGCAGCCATGTTGGGCACGGCGGCCCTGTGGGTCCTGCCCCAGGCCGCCGTCGCGCAGGCGTGGCCCGACAAACCCATCCGCGTCATCGTGCCTTACGCGGCCGGACAGGGCGCCGACGTACTGGCGCGTCTGGTGTTCCAGGAAATCGGCAAACGCCTGAACCAGCCCATCGTCATCGAGAACCGGGCGGGGGCGGGCGGCAACATCGGCTCGGCCGCGGCGGCGCGCGCCCCGGCGGACGGCTACACCTTTCTCTTTGGCACCAACGCCACCAACGCGGCCAACGAATTCCTCTACGCCAACCCCGGCTACGACGCCGCGAAGGATTTCGTGGGCGTGGCCATGATCGGCCTGCTGCCGATGGTGATCGCCACGTCGGACGCGGATCTGCCCGCCAACAGCGTACCGGCGCTGATCGAGCGGGCCCGCGCCAAGCCCAATGCGTTGAACGTGGGCCTGCCCAGCACCACCGCGCAGGTCGTCTTCGCCGAGTTCGTGAAGTCCGCGCAGGCGCCGCTCTTCGCCGTCAAGTACAAGGCGTCCGGCCAGTCGCTGACGGACACGATGGGAGGGCAGATTCCGCTGGCGATCGACACCGTCACCGCGGCCCGTCCGCACCTGGCGAGCGGCAAGCTGCGCGCGGTGGCGATCACCTCGCTCAAGGCGAGCGACATGCTGCCGGGCGTCAAGTCCGTGGCCGAGCAGGGCGTGCAGGGGTTCGACGTGGTGGCCTGGGATGCGCTCTTCGCGCCACGCGGCACGCCGGCCCATATCGTCCAGGAACTTGGCGGCCACATCCGGCATGTGCTCGAACAGCCGGACATGCGCCGCCGGATGCTGGATATCGGCGTCGAACCGCTGGTGATGCCGCCCGCGCAACTGGATGCCTTCGTCAAGGACGAACGCCAGAAGTGGGGCGACATCATCAAGGCCGCCGGGATCCGCATCGAATAACCGCCACGCAAAGCGCCACCGCGCGCCCCTTTTTTTGATTACTTGAAGAATGCATTCTGCATTCCGTTGATAGCAAGGAGCATCAAAGTGAGCAATGTCATGAGTCTTCCCCAAGCCGATGTCGGAAACGCGCCCGCCGAAGGCCGCATCACCGACGAGGCCGTCGCCGCCGCCCGCGCGATGATCGGCCTGCACCTGCGGCCCGAAGGGCCCTACCTGCAGGACGCCACGGCGGACACCCTGCGCAACTGGTGCAACGGCATCGGCGACCTGAATCCGCTGTACCGCGATACCGGCTACGCCGCGGGCACGCGCTACGGCACCTTGCTGGGCCATCCCATGTTCCCCATGGCGTTCGGCTGGCTGGGCCGCACCCGCTGGGGCCTGCCCGGCGTGCACGGCTTCTACGCCGGCAATGATTGGGAGCTGTTCCGTCACGTCCGTCCCGGCGACCGCATCACCGCCATCGAACGCGTGGTGGGCGTCGAGGAAAAAGAGAGCAAATTCTCGGGCCGCCTGGTGCTGCAGTACGTGGAGGCCAGCTACTACAACCAGCGCGGCGAACTGGTCGCCCGCGCGCTGGGCACGTGCACCCGCCACGAGCGCAAGGCCGCGCGTGAAACCGGCAAGTACAAAGAGATCGTCCAGCACGAATACGCCGACGAGGAACGCGACCGCATCGACCAGATGGTGCTGGACGAGCCCAAGAACATCCGCGGCGCCAATGTGCGCTACTGGGAAGACGTGCAGGAGGGCGAGGAACTGCCGACGATCGCGCGCGGTCCGCTGTCGCTGATGGACACGATGGGATTCCTGGTGGGCTGCGGGCGCGGGCATACGCATGGCGTCGTGCTGCAGGCGGCCGTCAAGCATCCGGGCCACTTCTTCCGCAACCCCGAAGCGGGCGGCGGCGTGGAATACACCGGCATCGGCCATCACCGCGAGTCCGTGGCCAAGGAAGTCGGCGTGCCCGGCACCTATGACTACGGCCCGCAGCGTTCGTCGTGGATGTGCTCGCTGGTGACCAACTGGATGGGCGACGCCGGCGTCATCAAGCGCGTGCGCACCGAAATGCGCCGCTTCAACATCATGGGCGACACGACCTTCTGCAAGGGCAAGGTGGTCCGCAAGTACGTGAAGGACAAGACCGGCCTGGTGGACATCGAGCTGGCGGCGGAGAACCAGCGCGGCGAACTGACCACGCCGGGGATCGCCACCGTGGCCCTGCCGTCGCGCGACGTGCGGTTGCCGGCCTTCCTGGACGGTTCGGGCGTCGACCTCGAACTACCGGTGACGCGCTGATCCGGCCCGCGGCCGCAACCTTTCGAGGCAGCCCCTTATGCAGTCCAACGAAACGCCACACACCGCCACCTTGCCGTTGTCCGGATGCCGCGTCCTGGAGCGTTCGAACACGGTGGCGGCCGCCTATGCCGGACGGATGCTTGCCGCCCTGGGCGCGCGGGTCGTGATGCTGGAGCCGCCCGGCGGTTCGCGCCTGCGGCAGGCGCCGCCGCTGACAGACGACGGCGAGAGCGCGCTCTTCGCGTACCTCGCGGTGGGCAAGCGCAGCCTGCAGGCCGACCTCGCGTCGCCCGCCGGCCGCGACCTGCTCGACCGCGAACTGGCGCGCGCCGACATCCTGATCGACGACACGCCGGTGCGCGACCGGGAAACGCTGGGCCTCGTCCCGGGCGACATAGGCCGGCGCTTTCCCGGCCTGGTCCACGTCAGCGTCCTGCCGTTCGGCGCCGAGGGGCCCAAGGCCGATTGGGACGGCGAGGAAGTCAATCTGCTGCACGCGGGCGGCGAAGGGTTTCTGCTGCCCAACGGCCTGTCCAACGAACTGTTCCCCGACCGGCCGCCCCTGAAGATCTACGGCCACTTCGGCGGCTACCAGGGCGGGGCGATGGCGGCGTTTTGCGCGCTGTCGGCATGGTGGGCCGTGCCGGCGAGCGGCGGGCAGTATGTGGACGTGTCGGTGCAGGACGCCGTGCTGTCCGTGGGCGCCTTCGCCTTGCAGCGGCTGGGCGACGGGTCGCTGGAGCACCGGACCAGCCGGCGCTTTCGCTACGGCGGCGTGTTCGAGGCGCAGGACGGGTTCATCGAACTGCTCACGCTGGAGGACCGGCAATGGTCGTCGCTCGTCGACCTGCTGGGCAATCCGGAATGGGCGGCCGATCCCGGGCTGCGCGATCCGCTCGAGCGCAGCCGGCGCGGCGACGAGATCAACGCCCACGTCCGCGCGTGGATGGCGCGCCATCCGGTCGACGACATCGTGCGGCGCGCGCAGGAGCTGGGTGTGCCCGCGGCCAAGTACCGCCTGCCCGCCGAAGTGGTGGCCGGCGAGCAGGAGGCCGCGCGGGGCCTCTTCGCGCCGGCGGTGCTGGCCAACGGGCGTGACGCCCACATCCTGGTCGCGCCGTTTCAGTTCCGTTGCACGCCCTTGCCCAGGAAGGGACGCGTCCCGCCCTTGGGCGACATGGCGCAGGAGACATCCGCATGAGCCCATCCGATACCTTCTCCGGCAACCCGCCCCGTGCGCCGCGGGCGCCGCTGGCCGGCGTGCGCATCGCCGATTTCACGATCCACGCGGCCGGCCCGTTCTGCACGCATCTGCTGTCGCAACTGGGCGCCGAGTGCATCAAGATCGAAAGCCTGACGCGGCCCGACGCATTCCGCAAGCCGCACGCCGTCTATGGCCGCATGTCCGCGGCCACGTTCGACCAGGTGTCGGCCAACAAGCTGTCCGTGCGCCTGAACCTGAAGCAGCCCGAGGCCGTGGCGCTCGCCAAGCGGATCGTGGCGCTGTCCGACGTGGCGGCGGAAAGCTTTCGCCCCGGCGTCATGAAGCGACTGGGGCTGTGCTTTGACGCGCTGCGCGAGGTCAAGCCGGATCTCGTGCTGCTGTCCCTGTCGTCCTGCGGCCAGAGCGGCCCGGACTCGCACTTTGCCGGTTATGCGCCGCTGTTCGGCGCATGGGGCGGGCTGGGATGGATGAGCGGCTATAGCGACGGCCCTCCCGTGGAGATGCGGCACGTGATGGACCACGCGGCCGGCGTGCACGCCGCGCTGGCCACGGTGGCGGCGCTGAACCAGCGCCGGCGCACGGGCCAGGCCCAGCACGTGGACCTGGCGGCGCGCGAGGTCGCTTCGGCCATGATCGGCGATGCGCTGGTCCTGGCCAGCCTGGGCATCACCCCCGAGCGGCCGGGCAATGCCGACCTGGCGATGTCCCCGCACGGCGTCTATCCCACCGCGCAGCCGGACCGCTGGCTGACGCTGGTCGTGCGCGACGATGCGCAGTGGCGCACGCTGGCGCGCATGCTGGGTCACGAGGACGACGCCGCGCGCCATCCCGACGCCGCGTCGCGTCTGGCGCATCGCGACGAGATCGACGCCATGGTCACGCAATGGCTTGCGTCGCGCGACGCCGATGCCACGGCCGACGCGTTGCAGCAGGCGGGCCTGTGCGCGCACGTGTCATGGACCATGCAGGACATCGCTTCGGACCCGCATCTGCAGGCCCGCGGCGCCGTCACGCCGGTCGAGGCGCCCGGCATTCCCGCCCGCCTGGCGGTGGGCGCGCCGGCCCGCTTCAGCAAGTCGGACGAGATCGGAATCCGCCGCTTGACGCCCGCCTTGGGCCAGGACGAGGATTATGTATTCGGCGAACTCCTGGGGCTGGACTCGGCCCAGCGCGCGGACCTGCAGGCGCGCGAGATCATCCTGTAGGCCCTGCCGACCCAGCCCGCATCCCCAACCATTTGAACCACAACCCTGAGGAAAGCCCGATGAAAGACGCCATCTATCTGGTGCTGGACATGGAGAACGACCTGGTCCACGCCGACGGACCCAATGGCCGCGCCGGCTACGGCGAACAGGTGCGCACCCGCGGCATCGTCGAACATACGCGGCGCGCCGTGGACAAGGCGCGCGCCGCCGGCCTGCCCATCGGCTTCGTGCGCGTGGGCTTTTCGCTCGATTACCGCGAATGCCCGCCCAACTCGCCGATCTTCTCGGGCGCGCGCAAGAACGGCATCTTCAAGCTGGGCGAGTGGGGCACCGAAGTGCATCCCGACCTGGGCCGCCAGCCGCAGGACTTCGACATCGTCAAGCACCGCGTCAGTCCGTTCTACAGCACCAGCCTCGAATCCATCCTGCGCGCCCACGGCATCAAGCGAATCTATTGCTCCGGCATCTCCACCAACGCCGTCGTGCAGGCCACGGTGCGCGAGGGCCACGACCGCGACTACGAAATGATCGTCCTGGAAGACTGCTGCTGCGGCCTGACCGCCGAAGAGCACGACAACGCGATCAAGAGCCTGCAGCGCTTCTGCCGGATCGTCAGCTCCCACGACGTCGTCTTCGAGTGAGGACCTTGTGAACCGACCCAGCCGCAGCCTGCTGTTCGTTCCGGGCGACCGCCCCGAGCGCTACGACCGCGCCGTCGCCAGCGGCGCGCACGAGGTCATCCTGGACCTGGAAGACGCCGTCGCGCCCGCCGCCAAGGACGCGGCCCGCGCCGAGGCGGCCAAATGGCTGGCGAACGGCGGCCAGGCCTGTGTGCGGATCAATCCCCCGGACACCCCTTGGCACGAGGATGACCTGGCGGCGCTGCGCGCCTTGCCCCGGGCCGCCGTGATGCTGCCCAAGGCCAATGCGGGGACACTCGCGCAGGCGCTGGCCGCCTTGCCCGGCCAGCGCATCATTGCGCTGCTCGAAACCGTGGACGGCTACATGGACCTGCCGGCGCTCGCCCGCCTGCCGGGCCTTGCGCGCATCGCCTTCGGCAGCGTCGACTTCGCCATGGACAGCGGTATCGCGGACCAGGACGATGCGATGACGCCCGTGCGCACGGCCATCGCGTTGGCATCCCGCCATGCCGGCCTGCCCGCGCCCATCGACGGCGTCAGCCTGGAATTCAACGATCCGGACACGATGCGGGCGGACGCGGTCCGATCCCGGTGCCTGGGCTTTGGCGGCAAACTGTGCATCCACCCGCGGCAGGTGGCGCAGGTCAACGCCGCCTGGCTGCCCACCGAGGCCGAGCAGTCCTGGGCGCGGCGCGTCCTGGAGGCGTTCGAGGCGAGCGGCGGCGCCGCCACCGCCGTCGACGGCAAGATGATCGACAAGCCGGTGGTCGAGCAGGCGCGGGGCATCGTCGCGCAAGCCGGGAGTGCGGCCATGGCTTAACGGTTAGAATCGGGCCCATATGGGCTTTGCGGCCTGCAAGCAGGTTCATCCGGTTCGTCCGGGCCACTCAGGCTTAATCGATGGAATACCGTACAAAAGAGGAACAGGTCGCTGACTATCTGCGCGAGCGCATCATCTCGGGCGTGTTTCCCCGAGGCTCGCGCCTGAAGCAAGCCGAAATCGCCGAGCAATTGCGCCTGAGCATCACGCCCGTGCGCGAGGCTCTCAAGCTGCTCGAGGCCGAGGGCTATATCAGCGGGGATTCGTACCGGGGAGCGCGCGTCGTCCCCTTCGATGCGGGGGCGTCCGCCGAGATCCTGCAACTGCGGCTGCTGCTCGAATCGCAGCTCGTGCGCGCCGCGATCGAACGCATCACCACCCAGGACATCGCCGAGCTGCGCGTGCTGGCCGAGGATTTCGCCAAGTCCTTCGCCAGCGGCGACCGCGCCACCGCTCGCGGCATCAACTACCGCTTCCATCGCCAGCTTTATGACATCGCCCAATTGCCCCAGACCCTGCATTTCGTGCAGATCCTGTGGGCGCGCTATCCGTTCGACCTGATCAATTCGGCCTCGGGCCGCGGCGACGACGCCGTGCGCGAACACGAGGAGATCCTGCAGGCCTTTGCCTCCGGCGACGCGTCGGCGGCCATGCTGGCCATGCGCAAGCACATCGAGTCTGGCTGGAAGGTGCTGAAGTCGCTGAGCGACGCCGCCCCGGCGGAGTAAGAACCGCCCAGGGTGATGACTTTTGTCAACAACCCTCCCCGGAACTGCGCCAACATGATCGGGCGGACCCACCTCGCGATTTGACCGCGGGTCCTGCCACGGGGAGGCATCATGGGCGTTCGTATCGGTGCAATAGGGCTTCTTCTTATGGTCCTGGCCGTCCTGCACGGGGGCGTGGCCGCCGCGCAGCCGGTGGATCTGATGGCGCCGATTTCTCCGGCCGCGCTCGAACGCGTGAATCAGGACGCCGAAGCCACCCTGCTGCGGCTGTACCGCCAGTCACCAAAAGCCCAGGCGCTGATCGCCCGGTCTTTCGGGGTGCTGGTGGTGTCCGCCATGCAGGCCGAGGCAGACGCCCCGGGCGTCGCCCAGGGGCGGGGCGTGTTGATCGACGCCGTGGGGGCGCGCAGCTATTACAACGTCGTCGCCAGCCTGGCCTCGTCGGTGCTCGGGCTCAGGGGCAAGGCCCTGATACTGGTCTTTTCGGACTACGAATCCATGCGCGCGTTCCAGTCCCTGCCGGGCTGGGTTGAGGGTGTCAACGGCGCCATCCAGATCCTGGACGACACGCACCTGGCCAGCCGCCGCGAGCCGGTCATTGAACCCATCGCTGCCTTCATCCTTTCCGATACCGGCCTGGTGCGCGGCCTCTCGCTCAAGGGAAGCCTGTTCATCCGGGTGCCGATGTACCTGTGCGCCGAGCACGCGCAGCCTTCCCCGCCGGAAGCCGCCAAGCCCTGATCGCGGGGCCCCCGGCCTCGCTGGAAACTTGACTTCGGTCAAGTTGCCGCCGGCATCGCGTACTACGCTGAAAGCGCACCGCCGTTCAACTGCCGGAGTCCACCATGACCGCCACGATGAAAGCTGCCGTCTTTGCAGGTCCGGGCCGCATCGAGATCAGGGAAAAACCCATTCCCGCGGTGGGGCCGAACGACGCGCTGATCAAAATCACCACCACCACCATCTGCGGCACCGACATTCACATCCTCAAAGGTGAATACCCGGTCGCACCCGGTCTGACCGTCGGCCATGAACCGGTCGGCATCATCGAGAAGCTGGGAAGCGCCGTCACCGGCTATGAAGAAGGACAGCGCGTGATCGCCGGCGCCATCTGCCCGAACTTCAATTCCTACGCGGCGCAGGACGGCGCGCCATCCCAGGATGGCAGCTACCTGATGGCCAGCGGCCTGTGCGGATGTCATGGATACCGGGCCACCGCCGGATGGCGGTTTGGCAACATCATCGATGGCGCCCAGGCCGAGTATCTGCTGGTGCCCGATGCGCAGGCCAATCTGGCGCCGGTGCCGGACGCCCTGACCGACGAACAGGTGCTGATGTGCCCGGACATCATGTCGACCGGCTTCAAGGGCGCCGAGAATGCCAACATCCGCATCGGCGACACGGTCGCGGTGTTCGCGCAAGGCCCGATCGGACTGTGCGCGACAGCAGGCGCCCGGCTGCTGGGAGCCACCACCGTCATTGGCGTGGACGGCAACGCGCAGCGCCTGGCCATGGCGCGCAACTGGGGCGCCGATGTGGTCCTGAACTTCCACGAATGCGATGTGGTGGAAGAAATCCTGCGGTTGACGGGCGGCAAAGGGGTGGATTCGGCGATTGAAGCCCTGGGGCAGCAGACCACCTTCGAATCCGCGCTGCGCGTGTTGAAGCCAGGCGGGACGCTATCGAGCCTGGGCGTGTATTCCAGCGATCTGACGATCCCCGTGTCGGCGTTCGCGGCGGGCCTCGGCGACCACCGGATAAACACCGCGCTTTGCCCTGGTGGCAAGGAGCGCATGCGGCGCCTCATGAACGTCCTGGAATCCGGCCGGCTGGATTTGAGGAAGATGGTCACACACCATTTCAGCCTGGACCAGATCACCGACGCCTACGATCTGTTCGGCAATCAGCGCGACAACGTGCTGAAGGTGGCCGTTCGTCCGGCCTAGCCGCGCGGCAAGGCGCCGCGGCCGGGACGTGCCCGGGATTCAAGCGCCGTCGCCATCGGCCGCATCGGCCACCAAATCCGCGCTGCACACGTCGAGCAACGTGTGCAGCGCGGGCGGACACGTTCCACCCCCAATCTTTCGTTGAACGCTCTCGGCGCGGATTTCCAGGCGCGATGGCATTCGGCGCGCTTGGACTTGCCGGCCGCGGTCGCTTCGACCAGACGGGTTCGCGCATCTGGCCTCGCGTCGACGATAAGCAGCCGCTGCACCCCAGCGGTTGGAGATTGCGCGTCAACGTCGAGGCGTCCATATGCCTATGCCGCGACAGATCGCCGGGCCGAGTGGAACCGCGCCTGATGACGTGCGATAACGAGCGTACTGCATGTTCTTCAGCCCGCCTTGTCCAAATGTTCGTCGTAATGCCGTGTCGACAATGCGGTCGAGGCCGCCACGATTCAAGGGCAGACGGACAAACTTGGCGCTGTTCTTTTGGAAGGGAGAGCCAGCGCGAAACTCGGAGCGGATCAGGGCGACGCCACGTCGCGGCCAGGAGCGCGGATCGCGTTTTCGAATAATTTTTAGGTCAAATAATCCACCTTTAACGGACACTTTCCGCCGCTGACCGACTCGTGCAGAGGACTGCCCGCTTTCGCTGCGCGGGCGGAGGCTTGTTTTCTGCCTGCACGGTCACTGAGGAAACAACATGCTCCGTTTATCCGATCTGCGATTCACGTTCTCGCCGGCCGCCACCGGCGTGGACTTCGACGTCATCGAGTTCACGCTGGATGAAGCGCTGTCCGAGACCTTTCTCTTGCGCGTGGAGTTGTCCAGCTTCGATGCGGCCGTGGACTTTGGCGTGCTGCTGGACCAGCCCGCGCTCTTCACGATCTGGCGCGGGGATGCGCCTGTGCGCCACGTTCACGGCATCGTCACGGGCTTTGAACAAGGCGACACCGGTTTCCGGCGCACCCGCTACCGCGCCGTGATGGAACCTGCGCTGGCGCGCGCGTCGCTGTGCTCCGACTGGCGCATCTTCCAGCAGCAGTCGGTGCCGGAGATCCTGGATCAGGTCATCAAGTCCCACGGCATTACGAATTACGAACAGGTCACGACCCACGAACACCTGCCGCGCGAGTATTGCGTGCAGGCGGGCGACACGGACCTGCAGTTCCTCGACCGGCTCGCGGCCGAAGAAGGATTCTTCTACCGCTTCGAACACACCGACAAGGGCCACCGCCTGATCCACGGTGATCGGATCTACGTGCACGGCGCGATCGATGGCGGCCCGGTCGTCTACAACCCCACGCCCGGCGGCGATCAACCCGAACCGGCCCTGCGCCGCTTCACCTACGCCGAACACGTGCGCACCGCGCGCCAGACGCAACGCGACTACACCTACACCCACCCACAATACGACCAAGAGCATTCAGCGTTGGCGCGCGAACTGGACCACCAGGACGCCCGCTACGAACGCTACGACTACCCCGGCCGCTACAAGCGCGACGAAGCCGGCAAGCCCTTCACCCACAGCCGCCTCCTCGGCCTGCGGCGCGACGCCCGCATGGCCCGCGTCGAAGGCGACGACGCGCGCCTCGTGCCCGGCGTGGCGTTCGACCTGACCGGCCA
>NZ_FNYM01000023.1:0-100055 GCF_900108985.1 Achromobacter sp. NFACC18-2
GCCGTGATGCTGGACGCCGCCAGCAAGCACCAGGGCGCGCAGCAGGTCCGCCGCGACCTCACCACCTACGCCGCCTGCCTCGCCTCCAACGAATGGCCGGGACACGGCACCGGCATCCATCAAGTCTCCCTGCCCGCTTGGGCGCTCACCGACGAATAACAGGACCGATCATGTCCCAAACCACCTCCCTCGCGGATCTCAAGAAGACCTCCAAGATGGTCGCCGCCCAGGCCGGCATCGGCCAAGTCAAGGCGTTCATGGAATCGCAGAAAGCCACCCTGGCCGCCGTGCTGCCGCGCCACGTGAGCGCCGACCGCATGCTGAAGATCGCGCTGGGCGCCATGCGCACCACGCCGAAGCTGATGAATTGCACAGTGGAATCGCTGATGGGCGCCGTTGTGCAAGTTTCGCAGTTGGGCCTGGAACCGAACACGCCGCTGGGCCATGCCTACCTGATCCCCTTCGATAACCGCCAGAAGCAAATCACGGAAGTGCAGATCGTGCTGGGCTACAAGGGCCTCATTGACCTTGCGCGCCGTTCCGGCCAGATCGTGAGCATCGCCGCGCATGAAGTCTGCGCCAACGACCATTTCGAATACGCCTACGGCCTGGATGAACGCCTGGAGCATCGTCCGGCAATGGAAGACCGCGGCGAGATCATCGCCTTCTACGCGGTCGCCAAGCTGGTTGGCGGCGGCCACGCCTTCGAGGTCATGAGCAATCAGCAGGTGCTGGACATCCGCGATGCTTCGCAGGGCTGGAAGCAGGCCAAGCGCTACGGCAAGACCGAGAACAGCCCCTGGGGCGCGCACTACGCCGAAATGGGCCGCAAGACCGTCCTGCGCCGCCTGTTCAAGTACCTGCCCGTCAGCATCGAACTTGCCAATGCCGCCGCGCTGGACGAACTGAACGCCCGCGGCGAATCGCAGGCGCTGGACAACGTGCTGGATGGCGACTACATCACGCCCGCGCCGAACGATGACGACGATGCACCGGCCGTCGCCGCGCCCACCTTCGACCCCGCGCCCATCCTGCAGATGATCGCCGCTGCGGCCGACCTGGACGCGCTGGCGCTGGCCGGCGAAGCGTTCCGCGACGCGCCCGACGAGCATTACGACGCGCTGAAGAAAGCCTACGACAACCGCCGCGCCGAGCTGGATCCGGCCGCCTGATCTCCCCTGGGCGGCGCCACCACAACGGAGGCATCCCCGGCGCCGCCCGCCCTATTTCCCTACCTGGAGCAACCCGAGCATGCAAACGTCCTTCCAGCTTGACCGCCAATCCGTGACTTTCACCGCCATGCGAATCCGTCCTGAACTGCAGGACGAGAACCCCTTGCCGGACATCGACCTGTTCTTCAGCGCCCGCATGGGCAACGACTCCCTGGCGCTGCTGGCGCCCGACATGCGCTCGCTGCTCTACAAGAAGGGCGACCAGCAGACCACGGACGGCTCCGAACCTGGCTTGACCGTGCTGCGCTTTCCCGAGCTGGGCCGTCAGCGCATCAAGAAGGAAATCATCGGCGCCGAGGTCACCGTGCATTACGGCGTCGGCGAGTCGAACGGCAAGACCACGGACATCGTGATAGCCGAGGCCATCGTTGATCGCTTCTTCGTGGATCCGATGGAAGGCGGCACGATCATCCTGGGCTGGCGCGTGCGCGGCAAGCCTACCGGCGAAGAAAACGGGCGCCTGACCCTGATTCTGGGCCGCGAAACCACGCTGACGGTGGTGCCGCCCGAGGAAAAGCAGGGCTCGCTGGGCCTGGACCAATAACCCCTTTCCCCAACGCAGCACCCTTAGGAGCAGTCCATGAACAACATCACCTCCCCGCGCACCGATGACGGCGGCATCGAGCAGGAAATTCAGGCCAAGGGCAAGACCGCGCCGCGTGTCACGCCGGCCGACATCGAGGCCAACATCAAGGAGTGCCACTACTTCACCGCGCTGGACGGCGTGGACGGGCATTTTCGTGGCGGCCCCGAAGCCCAAGCCTGCGACGCTACCGCGCTCGGCCTGCTGACCTTCTGCGTGCTGGTGCTGCGCAACGGCTTCACCGTCACCGGCGAAAGCGCGTGCGCCAGCCCGGAGAACTTCGACGCCGACATCGGCCGCAAGATCGCACGCCAGAACGCGGTGCAGAAGATCTGGCCGCTGATGGGCTACGAGCTGCGCTCGCGTCTCGCCGCCCAGGCATAACCCCTTTCGGCCGGCCCGGCGGCGGGACTCCCTCCCCCACCTCCCCAAACCGCTGCCGGTGACCGGCCACCCTATACCGAGAACGACATGCCCCACGCCCGCAAGCCCCGCAACAAGGCGTACCGGCTGCGCCCGGCTCGCCTGCCCATGCTCATCAAGACCCAGCAGACCCTGGCGCCCCTGGAAGCCATCATCGACCAGATGGAGCGCGACGGCACGGTGACGGTCGATCCGCGCGGCGTGCCGGTCTTCCACTGCGTCGCGGACGGCGAGTGGTACGCCAGCGCGCCGGCGATTGCGGGCATGGCGGACTTCTTCGACATGTGGGCGACGCGCCACGACAGCCCGTTCAAGGCCACGGCGCTGCGCCAGCTCGCCAAACGGCTGGACGTTGGCATGCCCATCGACGGCCCGCTGATGGCCGCGCTGCACGCCGAGATACCCGCGCTGCGCCGCATTGGCGCCGGGCTGACGCAGGCCGACGCGTCCGACCTGCTGCGCCAGACGCAGATCCTGGCAGAAATGGAGGCCCGCCCGTGACCGCCGACCCGACCGAAAGCCCCGCCGACCGCGCCTTCCAGCGCCGGATCCTGTGCATCGGCGCCCTCATCACCCTGGCCGCCGCTGCCGCAGCGGCCTACTTCCTCTATCCCATCATCACCGGAGCCTGAGCATGCTGAGCCCGCAGTTTGTCCTCGGACTGAACAACAAGATCGTGGTCGACATCTTCGCCGGCGGCGGTGGCTGGTCCACTGCCTATGAGCAGGCCACTGGCCAGCACGTGCACATCGCCATCAACCACAATGCCGACGCCTTGAGCATGCACGAGGTGAACCACCCGCAGGCCAGGCACTACATCGCCGATGTTTGGGAGGTCTGCCCGCGCCAGGCGACCGACGGCATGCCGGTGGGCTGGCTGCACCTGTCGCCGGACTGCACCGACCACAGCCAAGCCAAAGGAGGGCAGCCGCGCCGCAAGAACATCCGCGCGCTGGCATGGGTGACCGTGCGCTGGGCCGGCACGGTCACGCCCGACATCATCAGCCTGGAGAACGTGGTCCAGATCCTGAAGTGGGGCCGGCTCATCGCAAAACGCGACCCGGCGACCCGCCGCGTTGTGAAGCTGGATGGCACGGTTGCCGGTCCGGGCGAGCGCGTACCCGTTGAACAGCAATACCTGGTCCCCGATCCCAAGCAACAGGGCAAGCACTGGCACCGCCTGGTGGCGATCCTTCGCGGCATGGGCTACATCGTCGAATGGCGTGAGCTGAATGCTGCCGACTACGGCGCCGGCACGACGCGCACGCGCCTTTTCATGATGGCGCGCCGGGACGGCCTGCCGATCGTCTGGCCGCAGGCCACGCACCACAAGAAGCCTTCCAAGGGTCAGCGCGGCTGGCGCCCGGCCGCTGACGGCATCGACTGGAGCATCGAGGGTAAGACGATCTTCGGGCGCAAGAAGCCGCTGGCGGACGCCACAATGCGCCGCATCGCGCGCGGCATGAAGCGGTACGTTCTGGATAGCGCAGATCCCTTCATCGTGCCGATCGCCAACTGGAGCCGCGACGGATCGCATTCCGCGCGGCAGCCGATCAGCACCATCACGGCAAAGCCGCGTGGCGGCGCGCATGCCGTCGTGGCGCCCGCGCTGGTGCCGGCGACTCATCACGGTGCGGACCGTGCTTACGATCTGAGCGAGCCGGCCAAGACGATTACCGCCGCCCACCGCGGCGAGTTCATGCTATCTACCCCGGTTCTGATCCAAGCAGGCTACGGCGAGCGCGAAGGTCAGGCACCCCGCTCGCTGGACCTGCAGCAGCCGCTGGGCACGGTCACGGCCGGCGGCATCAAGCACGCCCTCGCGTCTGGCTACCTTGTCCAGGCCGGGCACGGCGAAGGGAAGCCCGGCGCGCGTCGGTGGTCCTACGGTTGCAAGAACCCGGCTGACCCCGTTGGCACCTTGACCGCCAGCAATGGCGGTTTCTCAGCCGCGACGGCGTTCATGGTCCAGGCGAACGGCGGATACAACGCCACACCGGCCCATGACGTGCGCCGGGCCGCATCGACCATCACGAACAGCGGCAGTCAGCAGCAGCTCATCACTGCGCACCTGACGACGCTGCGCCGGCATAGCACCGGCACCGATGCCAGCGAGCCCGTGGCAGGCATCGCGGCGCGCGGACAGCACCATGGTCTCGTTGCCGCGCACCTGACCGCGATGAGCCAGAACGTCATCGGATCGGACATGCGCGAGCCCGCGCAGACCGTCCTGGCGGGCGCTGCGCGCTTCGGCCTGGTGCAGTACGACCTGGCCCCCGAAGACGAGGCCGGCGCGCTCCAGGTCGCGGCGTTCCTGATGCGCTACTACGGCGAGGGCGGCCAATGGGGCGATCTGCGCGAGCCGGCCAGCACGCTGACAACCCGCGACCGCCTGGCGCTCGTCACCGTCCACATCCAGGGCACGCCTTACGTCATCGTGGACATCCGCCTGCGGATGCTCACGCCGGCCGAACTGTACGACCTGCAGGGATTCCCACCCGAATACATCATCACGCACGGTCACGACGGTCGCCTGTTCACGAAATCCCAGCAGGTCCACATGGTCGGCAACAGCGTCAGCCCGCCGCCTGCGGTTGCGCTTATCCAGGCCAATGCCCCGCACGAACTTCTTTTGAGGAAGGCAGCATGACCGATCACACCCCCGCCGCCGAGGCGGCAGATCAAGAAATCGAAGCCATCATGGAACAGGCGCAGGTATTCGCATCGGCCTGGGCGTTCCTTGGCGGCCCATTCGACAACGGCAGCGGGCTAGAAACGGCCGAACGCGAAAAAGCGAACCTGCGCGCCCTGCTGTCCAAGCTGCGCGCCCCTGTAGCCGATGAGCCGGTGGCCGGACAAGATCGGCTTTTGCGCGCGGCAGCGACCCGAGAAGCAAAGGACGGGATCGGTGCGCTGGACGCCCTGTATGACTTGGCGGTCAAACACGGCGCGAGCAAGACCGCAGCATCAGGGTTTGCTCATGTCGCAAGCGGGGCATTCGCCATGCTTGAGGGGCAAGTCCACGATGAAATACGCCGGCGTTCACTTGTTGCACGGGCAAGCGCCCCTGCAGCCGGGGAGGCGCAGCCGGTAGGGTATATCCATCCAGACACGCTGGCGCAGCTTGCCTTCCCGATGACGCCCTATCGCGAAGTTCCCCTGTACCGTGTGCATCGCCCGCACGTTGAATTCGACGCCAAGCGCCCTGCGGGATTGGTGCCTATTTACACCGCTCCCCCTGCCGCGCCCCAGGCCAGCGAGGCGGTGCGCGATGCCCTGATGGCTTTCGATGAGGCCATGAGCCTCTGCGACGACTTCCCCGAACTGCAACACCATCGGGATGCGCTGTTATTTGCCGTGCAGAAGGCTCGTGCCGCCCTGTCCGCGCAACCGGGCGCGCAGAAGAACGGAGGCAGCGATGCATGAAGCCACGATCCTGGACCCGTGCTGCGGCGGTCGCATGATGTGGTTCGACCGCCAGGACCAGCGCGCCCTATTCGGCGATATCCGCAGCGAGGAACACACGCTGTGCGACGGTCGGGTCTTCAGCATCACGCCCGACCTGAACATGGACTTCCGCGCCATGCCGTTCCCGGACGAGTCGTTCCGGCTTGTGGCATTCGACCCGCCGCACCTTCGGCATGCAGGCCGGGATTCCTGGCTGCGCGCCAAGTACGGCATCCTCGGGGACGATTGGCAGGAGGATCTGCGGCGGGGCTTCGCGGAGTGCTTCCGCGTCCTGAAGCCTGAAGGCGTCCTGATTTTCAAGTGGAACGCCATCCAGATCCGCACACCGCAGATTCTGGCGCTGACGCCGCACAAGCCTCTGTTCGGCCACCCCAGCGGAAAGCGCGCAGACACGCACTGGATGACGTTCATGAAGCCCCACCCCGACCACAAGGACGGAGGCGCAAATGGCGACGTCTAAGCAGGATTGGATCGCACGGTGCCGTGAGAGGTTCATTTCTCACGGGGGGCTGACTGAACCGCACGCTGACGACCTCGCAAGCTGGTGCTGGGAAAACCGCTTGAATGGTCAAGGCCCCGAAGCCGCTGCCGATGAAGACATGAAGCATTGGGATATTTGATGACTGACCAAACCGTCGTCCGCCTGCAAGCAGAGAACCGCGCGCTGGCCGCCCAGCTCCGCGAGTGCGCCGAAACCCTCGGGGCCGACCAGATCGACGAGCAGCGCGCCATGCGGGCCTATGCCGATGCGATGGCGCTGCTGGCGGAATTGCCTCATATATCGCGCACGCCGAGCGGCGTTGCATCATTAAAGGAGCAGTAATGGCACACGCAGCCCAACACCAAGCACCCGCCGCGGCGCCGAAGCTGCTGTATCGACTGCGGGAGGCCGAGGAAGCCCTTGGCCTGTCCCGCACCATGATCTACCGGCTGGTCAAGCGCGGCGACTTGGAAAAGGTCGTGATCGGCGACGCCACCAGGATCACTGTCGCCAGCGTCCAGGCGCTGATCGAAAGGAGCAAACAGAAGAAGGCAGCATGAGCAGGTATCATCTGGCCTTGTCCCCGGCGACCGCCAACCACGCCCCGGATGAGTAGCCAGATGAGTAGCTAGGCCGGGTTTTTGGAAGGCACCACCGCCAAGAACCGCATGAATAAACGGTCTGCAAAAATTATGAAATTAGCCACCTGGAACGTCAACTCCCTGAACGTGCGCCTGCAACAGGTCCTTGACTGGCTCGCCGCCAACCCCGTCGACGTGCTGTGCATCCAGGAACTCAAGCTCACCGACGACAAGTTCCCCGAAGCGGCGTTCAAGGAAGCCGGCTACCACGCGGTCTGGGCCGGCCAGAAGACCTACAACGGCGTCGCGATCATTTCGCGCGTGCCCGGCACGACCATGGTGCGCAACATCCCCGGCTATGAAGACGCCCAGCAGCGCGTGCTGGCCCTGACCTTCCCCAGCCCCGAGGGCGACGTGCGCGTCGTGTGCGCGTACTGCCCCAATGGCCAGTCGGTGGGGTCGGACAAGTACACCTACAAGCTGGAATGGTTCGAGGCCATGCGCAACTGGCTGGCCGAAGAGATCAAGCAGTTCCCGCGCCTTGCCGTGCTGGGCGACTACAACGTCGCGCCGGCCGACGAGGACGTGCACAACCCCGAGAAGTGGGAAGGCCAGGTCCTGGTGTCCGAGCCGGAGCGCCAGGCGCTGCGCTCCCTGCTGGACCTGGGCCTGACCGACTCGTTCCGCCTGTTCGAGCAGCCGGAGAAGTCGTTCAGCTGGTGGGATTACCGCCAATTCGCCTTCCGCCGCAACGCCGGCCTGCGCATCGACCACGTGCTGCTGTCCGCCCCGCTGGTCAAGCGCTGCGTCGCCTGCGTCATCGACAAGGAACCCCGCCGCAACGAGCAGCCGTCCGACCACGCGCCGGTCATTGCGACGCTCGAGTTCGCCTGACGCGGCGATGCGCTGGAACGTGTTGCGCAGGCCTACTGAATTCCTGTATATTTCTGGTCTTGCTTGATTTGGGGCGGTAGCTCAGCTGGGAGAGCGTCGCGTTCGCAATGCGAAGGTCGGGAGTTCGATCCTCCTCCGCTCCACCAAATTCCAGACGGAAAAGCCTTGGACCTTGTGGTCCAGGGCTTTTTTGTTTTATGCGGCCCATCGGGGCCGCGTACTTCTCAGACCTTTAGACCCTGTCCTGATCCAGCCTGCGCACTGCCGCGCTCAGCGTCGAGAAATCGAATTCCTTGCGCCCGCGCAGCACCAGACGGATCAATACCGTCACCACCACCGGCACAAATGCCGCCAGCAGGAACGATTCCAAGAGGAATACCGGCTTGTCCCCCGGCGCGGGAAAGAAGAACAGCCCGGCGATCAGGCCCGCGATCGTGGCGGCCGTGGCGGTGAAGCCGTCGTGCTTGCGGCTGAACAGGCCGTAGAAGACGGGAAAGGCGGCGGCCGAGCACAGCAGGTCGGCCAGCAGGAACAGATACAGCACGCTGTAGCCCTGCGAGGCCACGATCATGACGGGAATCGCCATCAGCAGCACCAGCCAGCGCGCCAGGCGCTGCATGGTGCCGGCCTGGGCGTTGGGCATCAGGCGGCGCAGGTCGACCGCGATGATGCTGGACACGGCGCTGATGGCGGTGTCGGCGGTGCTCATGACCAAGGCCAGGCCGAGTGGGATCAACGCGATGACGAACCAGGCCGGGGCGTGCGGCATGATGACGCTGAACAGCGCGATCGAGCTGTCGCCCGCGGGCGACAGGCCGACGAAGGCCAGGCCGAACAGGCCCATCAGGAAAATGAACGGCGCAGCCAGCGCCCCGCCCAGCAGGAAACCATTGCGCATGGAGCGCGCATCGCGCGCGGCGTAGATGCGCTGCCAGTTGCCCTGGTGGAAGATGCCGGTCAGCAGGATGGCGACGAAGAACGTCAACCCCGCCTTCACGCCGACCGGATCGGTCAGGTCCAGCAATTGCGGCGCCTTGGCCTGCAGCGCCTCGATGGTGGGCACGGCCCCCCCCGCCACTTGCCAGCCGAAAAAGCACAGGATCACCAGCAAGGGCATGATGATGAGCATCTGCACCTGGTCGGTGAAGATGGACGAACGCAGGCCGCCATAGCTGGTGTAAAGCAAGGTCGTCCCCATCACGATCGCGGCGGTGCCCCACAGCGGCACGGGGGCCAGCATGGCGACCAGCTTGGCGATGGCCGTGATCTCGGCCGACAGCGCGATGAACAGGTAGAACAGCATGATGAAGAGCGCCAGCCCGTACATGGGGCGGCCGTAGCGCGCCATCAGGAATTCGGTCAGCGTGTGTCCGTGGGGAATCAGTTCGCGCATGCGCCGTCCCAGCGGGATCATGACCAGGCGCGGCGACATCGATCCCAGCGCGTAGCCGATAATGGCCGCCAGCCCGCCCCACGTGGCCGCCTGGGCGGGCGAAAAGAGAATCCAGGCGCCCAATGTGGAGGCCATCAGGGTCAGGATCGTGCCGAAAGACCCCTGGCTGTTGCGCGCCACGATGTAGTCCTCCAGCGTCCCGCGCTTGCGGCGCGTATAGAGCACGCTGGCGATGGCAAAGCCGCCGGAAAACAGCAGCAGCCACATCAGGGCGGTGGTTTGGGTCAGCATGAAAGTCGGTCCTCCCGCGGACGGCCTGGAGCCGGACGCGCAACGCGGCGGCCCGCCGTGCGGAGGGCCGAATGATGAATGGAATCAGGGAGGGCGCGCGAGACTTGCGGAGTCCTTCCCTTCGCCGGCATTACCCGGATCAGGTTCAAAGGGTTACCGCGTTGGCGCGGAATCTCAGCCCGTACAGGGCTCCCCCAGGAATTGCCGCAAGGTTAGGAGAGCGGCGCGACGATGTCAACGCGGCACGCCCTGGGCGCGCGGCCGCTGGCGCACGCCCGCGCAGCGGTTTTATGCTAAGTTCGCCCGCTTGCGGCGCCCGAGGGCGGGCAGGAAAACGCCCAGGCGCCACGCCCCCGCCATCGCTGCCGCCCCGACGACGCAACCGACGAGCCGATCGCCATGATGCACCTGAACCTGTTCATTTTCGGCTGCGGCCACCACCGCGCGGCCTGGCGCCACCCCGACTCGGCGGCCGAGCGCCTGGGCGACATCCGCTACTACGAGGAACTGGCCCGCACGGCCGAGCGCGGCAAGCTCGACGCCATTTTCTTTGCCGACGGGCAGTCGATGGACAACATCGGCGATGGACCGCGCTGGTATCTGGAACCGCTGACCACCATGGCGGCCATCGCACGCACCACCACGCACATTGGCCTGATCAGCACGGTCTCCAGCACCTTCTTCACGCCCTTTCACGCGGCGCGCATGGTCGCCTCGCTGGATCACATCTCGGGCGGCCGCATGGGCTGGAACGTGGTGACGTCGATGTTCGACGCCGAGGCGCGCAATCACGGCTACGAATCCATGCCGGACCACGACTGGCGCTACGCCCGCGCCGAGGAATTCGTCGACGTCGCGCTGCGGCTGTTCGATTCCTGGGAAGACGACGCGCTGGCCATTGATCGCGCGGGCTTCTATGGCGTGCCCGACCGCCTGCACAAGATCCATCACCATGGCGCGCATTTCCTGGTCGACGGCCCCCTGACCGTGCCGCGCCCGCCTCAGGGCCACCCGGTGCTGTTCCAGGCCGGCGCCTCGGACCAGGGCCGCGATCTGGCAGCGCGGCGCGCCGAAGCCATCTACGCGGTGGCCTACGACCTGGCCGCGGCGCAGTCTTATTACCGCGACATCAAGCAGCGCGTGCGCGCCGCGGGCCGCGATGCCTTCGTGCCCATCATGCCGGGACTGGTGACCTACGTGGGCTCGACCGAAGCCGAGGCCCGCGCCAAGCAGCGCGAACTGGACGAACTGCTGCCCAGCGACGCCTCGCTGCGCCAGTTGGGCATGTTCGTGCTGCAGGACTGCACCGGCTGGGAACTGGATGCGCCGGTGCCGCCCCTGCCCCCCTTGGCCGAATTCACCGGCCCCAAGGGCCGCTACGCCACCATCCTGCGCATCATCGAAACCGAACAGCCCACCGTGCGCCAGTTGCTGGGCCGGCTGGCGGCCGGCGGAGGCCACTGCACGATGGTGGGCACGCCCGAGCAGATTGTGGACCGGATGGAGCAATGGTTCAGGAACGAAGGCGCCGACGGCTTCAACCTGATGCCGCCGTCATTGCCGGGCGGGATCGACGACTTCGTGGAGCAGGTGGTGCCCGTGCTGCAACGGCGCGGGCTGTTCCGCACCGAATATGAACATCGCACGCTGCGCGGCCACTTGGGGCTGGAAAGACCCCAACGCTGAGCCGTAGCCCAGCCTTCATTGTTGCCATTCCGGCAATAGATCGACCCACAAGGCCCCATATTTATATCGCCGCGCGGTCGCTAGAATCGTCCGGGCGGCGACGCGGGGTTCGGCTCAGGCGTTGCGTCCGCTACCCCACAGTCGTATCCCTGGTTTTTTGAATGCAATCGTTCCTGGAATTTCTTGCGCACGGCCTGTTTCATTTCAGCATCTGGCAGATCGTCCTCTTCACGCTCGCGGCCACGCACATCACGATTGCGGGCACCACCCTCTACCTGCATCGCAGCCAGACCCATCGCGGCGTGGATTTCCATCCCGCTGTCGCCCACTTCTTCCGCTTCTGGCTCTGGCTGACCAGCGGCATGAAGACCCGCGAATGGGTCGCGGTCCACCGCAAGCACCACGCCAAATGCGAACGCGAAGGCGATCCGCATTCGCCCGCGGTGTATGGCGTGATGCGCGTGTTCCTGCGCGGCGCCGACCTGTACCGCGTCGAGGCATCGATGGCGTCCACGCTGGAACGCTACGGCCGCGGCACGCCGGACGACTGGCTGGAGCGCAATGTCTACACCCCCCACAGCACCTGGGGCATCCTCATCATGCTCGTCATCGACCTGCTGGCATTCGGCGCCCTGGGCCTGACGGTGTGGGCCGTTCAGATGGCGTGGATCCCCTTTTGGGCGGCGGGCGTGGTCAATGGGCTGGGGCACTTCGTCGGCTACCGCAATTTTTCCAGTCCGGACGCCAGCACCAACCTGTCGCCCCTGGGCCTGGTAATTGGCGGCGAAGAGCTGCACAACAACCATCATGCGCATGCGACCTCGGCCAAGTTCTCCAGCAAGTGGTATGAGTTCGACCTGGGCTGGATGTATATCCGCATCCTCCAGGCCCTGGGCCTGGCCAAGGTGCGCCGCGTGGCGCCCAAGCGCGTGCTGCGCGACCGCACGCAGGCCGGCCTTGCGGCGGACCTGCGCACGCTGGAGGCGGTGCAGACCCACCGTTACGACGTGATGCGCCGCTTTGGCGCGCTGCTCAAGCAGACTGCCTTGCGCGAACTGCGCGAGCGCAGGAAGGTGGACGCGCGCGCCACGCTCAAATGGCGCCGGTCGGTGCTGCGCAAGTTTCTGTTGCGCCAGGAAGCGCTGCTGAGCGAGCCCCAGCGCAGCCAGCTGGACTCCGCGCTCAGCGGGATGGAGCAGTTGCAGCGGCTGGTGGACATGCGGCAGGCGCTGGCCCGACTGTGGGAAAGCTCGTCCGCAAGCAGCGACCAGTTGCTGCAGCAACTGCGCGCGTGGCTGGCACAGGCCAGCGGCAGCGGCATCACTGGCCTGTCCCGATTTGCGCGGGACCTGTCGCGCTACGCCTGAGCGCCGCCGCGGGCGGGCCGGCGCGGCACAGGCAGCCCGTCAGCCGGCCTGGGTGGCCGGCTTGGGCGCCTTGCCGTCAGGCTGCGTCTGGTCAGCGGTTGCCGGCCTGCGGGCCCGCGTGGCGAACCAGTCGTAGAGCACAACGCCGGGACGGCGCACCAGCGCCATGACGAAACCCATGGCCGCCAAGGCGCCGACGACCCAGAATACCCAGGCCGTCATCGCGGCCTCCGGCATGGGCAGGCGCGCGCGCAGGCCGTGCGACGGCTGCCGGCAACGGCGGTCACGGAAGCAATGCAAAAGGCGTAACTGGAGGGATGCGACAAGTCAGGATGCAACATCGGCCCGGGGCTGGTCCCCGCGTCCGACTGAACGAGGTAAGCAGTCATGATTCGGTCTTGCAAGACCGCTGCAACGCGTAGCCAGGCAGCCACGCCATTGCGAAATGAGTTTCAACACCGCAATGTACTCCACATTACCTTGTTACAGCAGCCAGCCAAGCCCGTTTCGGACCTTTTCGGACAAAAGGGAGGGCTGTTCACACGTTCGGATATTTGCCGATGATTTCGAGCACGCCGTTAATGACGAACTGCACTCCCATGCACACCAGCAGGAAGCCCATGACGCGCGAAATGGCTTCGACGCCGCTCTTGCCGATCACCGCCACGATTCGGCCCGCCCAATGCAGGCAGACCCAGAACAGCACGCCCAGCAGCGAAAACACGATGATCGGCGTCACGGCCACGACCCACCTGGCGTAATCGGGCGCGATGGCGGTATCCACCGACGCCGCGCCGCTGATGATCATGGCGATGGTGCCTGGCCCCGCCGTGCCCGGCAGCGCCAGGGGCACGAACGCGATGTTGGGGCTCTGGCGCTCGAGCGCGTCGGCCGCCGCCTCGGCTTCCAGCGCACGCGGCTGGTCCGAGGGGAACAGCATGCTGAAGCCGATGGTCACCACGATGAGGCCGCCCGCGATGCGCAGGCCCGGAATGGAGATGCCGAAGGTATTCATCAGCAGCGCGCCGGCGTAGTACGTCACCAGCATGATGCCGACCACGTAGAACGCCGCCTGGGTGACCTGGCGTTGCCGCTCCTTGAAGGGAATCTGCTGGCCCAGCGACAACAGGAGCGTCATGGAGGTCAGCGGATTGGCCAGCGGCAGCATCAGCGCAAGGCCCAGGCTGACCAGCTTGGCCAGTTGGATCAGTTCATCGGTCATGGAGGCTCGCTAGAGTGGGCGCGGCACGCGCCCGCACAATCGGACCCCGGCCGGCGGGGTGCGCCACGCGCCTCTACCTTACCAGCCTTTGCGCATCATTCCCCCGGCGGATGCCAGCGGCGCGCCGCCAGCGCCAGCAAGGCCTCGTCGGCGCCTGCCGCCGCAACCAGCTGCAGGCCGACGGGCAGGCCGTTCACCCAGCCCGCCGGCAGGCTGATGGCCGGCAGCCCCAGCACATTCCACGGATTGGTCAGGCCCAGCAGGGTCTCGCGCACGCCTGCGCTGCCCGGACCGGCCACGCTGCGCTGCTGCAGCGCGGGCGCGGTGATGGCAACGGCGGGCATGGCCAGGACGTCGAATTCCTGGAACAGGCGCGCGAACTCGGCCTGCAGCCGGGTTCGTTCCTTCAGGGCGCGTACGTATTCCCAGCCCAGCACCCCGCGCGACGCGCGCAGGCGCTCCAGCACTTCCGGGTCGAATTTCTCCGGCTGGCTGTCGACGCGTTCGGCGTGCACTTCGTAGGCTTCGGCGCGCTGGATGGCGCCCAGCGCGGTTTGCAGCGCGCGCGCATGGCGGGTGACCTGCGGGGCCTCGTTCAGCGGGCCGCCGGCCAGGCGCTGCGCCGCCGCGCGCACGCAGGCCGTGACCGCCGCATCGTCCATCGCGAATGGCGCGTTGGGCACCCAGGCCACGCGCGGCGCGTCATCGCCGCCAGCCGTTGGGGCCATGGCGCCCGCGCTCAGCGCCAGCATGAACATTTGCGCGTCCTGCACGCAATTGCCCAGCACGCCGGGATCTTCCAGCGTGGGCGACAGCGGGAACACGCCCTCGGACGCAATGCGGCCATGCGTGGGCTTGAAGCCGACCAGGCCGCACAGCGCGGATGGCACGCGCACCGAGCCGCCGGTGTCGGTGCCCAGCGCCACCGGCACCATGCCCGCGGCCACGGCGGCGGCGCTGCCCGCGCTGGAGCCGCCGGTGATCTGGCTGGTCCGCCAGGGATTGCGCGAGGCGCCCTGCGCGCTGCGATCGCCAGTGGGACCGTAGGCGAATTCGTGGGTCAGCGTCTTGCCCACGACGATGGCGCCGGCCTCGCGCAGCAGCGCCACGCAACGCGCGTCCGCCCCCGGACGGTGGCCCAGGAAGTGGGCCGCCCCCATCGTGGTGGGCATGTCCGCCGTATCGACGTTGTCCTTGATCGCGACCGGAATGCCGTGCAGGGGCCCGCGGACCCTGCCCTGCGCCCGTTCGGCGTCGCGTTCGCGCGCCGCGGCCAGCGCGGCGTCGATGTCCACGTGGACGAAGGCGTTCAGCTGCGGATTGAGCCGTTCGATCGCCGCGCCGGCGTGGCGCACCAGATCCTGCGCGGTGAGCCCGCCGTCGGCCATAGCCTGCTGCAGGTCGGCGACGGTGCGGCCACGGAAGAAGCCGGGCTCGACGGCCAGCGGAGGGACGGAAACACTGCGGTCGGTCATTTGGCGGCTCCAGGTTGCAGCGTCGGGCGGGCGGGCATGCGGGGCCCGACGCCGGGACGCACCTGAAGCATAGCGAACATGCCGACCGCGGTGGCGACCGATGCCGCAATGAACATCACCGAATAACCGTGGCGGGCGGTCAGGTAGCCGGTCAGCGTGGGCGCCAGGATGGACGCGATATTGGCGAAAAAGTGCATCAGGCCGCTGAAGGTGCCGACGCGGTTGGAGGGCGCGGTGTCGATCACCACGGCCCAGTAGACCGAGTTCGGCAAGGCGTTCAGCGCATTGGCCAGCGTCATGAGGGCGATCACGGCGAACACCGACTGCGCCTGCGACACCAGCAGGAAGCACAGCGTGGTGGCCAGCAGGCACCCCGCGGCGAACCAGCTGCGCGCGACTTTCAGGCTGCCCGTGCGTTTGAACAGCAGGTCCGAAATGCGGCCGCCCAGCAGCACCGTGAAGCAGGCGCCCACCCACGGGATCATGCCCATGTACCAGAGCGAGGACAGGCTGTAGCCGAAGTTGTCCTGCAGGTACTTGGGCGTCCAGGTCAGCAACAGGAAATTCACGTACATGAACGAGAAATAGCCCAGCGTGTTCAGCACCAGCGTCTTGCTGCGGAAAAAGCTCCACCAGGGCAACGCCGGCGCGCCGGGCGCCTCGGCTGCGGCGGCGGCCGACTGCACGCGCGACGCCTGGATCTCTGCCAGTTCCTGCGGGGAAACGCGGGGATTGGTTTCGGGGCGGTCGGTGAAGATGCGCATGAAGAACACCAGCACGACCAGCCCTGCCCCGCCCAGCACGAAGAACATGGCGCGCCAGCTGTCGGTCAGCGTCAGCAGGCCCACGGCCACCGGCGCGGTCAGCAAGGCGCCCAGCGGCGTGCTCAGCAGGCCAAAGCCCACCACGAAGCCGCGTTCGCGCGTCGTGGCCCAGTTGGCGATGGTCTTGTTGATGATCGAATACGCCGGTCCCTCGGCGGCGCCGAACAGGATGCGGATGGTGGCAAAGCCCGCCAGCGCGGACCCGCCCAGGAAGGCCAGGCCGAAGTCCCCCGCCCAGGCGGTGGCGATTTCGAAGAGCGACCATGCGATGCCGGCCACGATCCAGACCTTGCGCGGGCCGTAGCGGTCGGACAGCATGCCGCCGAACAGCGCGCCGACCATGTAGCCGTAACCGAAGTAACCCAGCACCGAGCCCCACTCGCCCCGGTCCAGGCCGTATTCCCCGGTGATGTGCGCGGCGGCATAGGACATGGCGCCGCGGTCGATGTAGTTGATCAGCGCCAGCAGCACGACCATGGTGAAGATCCGGTACCTGAACCGGGAGTTCTGGCTTTCAGTTGTCATAGCGTTTCGATCCAATCGGTTTACCCAAACGTTTGGGTCGGGCAATGCTACGGGGTAAAAAACCAAAAATCGATTCGGTGTAAACCCTAGGTTGCCGCCATGCGCGCCCCTGCGCTATTTCCGCGTGTATCCTCCAGCCCCATGAACAAAACGCGCCCCGTCACCCTGCAAAGCCTGGCGCGGCAGCTCGGTTTGAACGTTTCGACCGTGTCGCGGGTCCTGAACGGATCCGAAGACGACGCGCGCGGCGCCGCCGCGCCGGACACCGTGAAACGCATCCGGGCGCTTGCCGCCGAGTTGCACTATCAGACCAATCCCCATGCGGCCAGCCTGAAAACGCGGCGTAGCCGCACCATCGGCGTGCTGGTGCCCCGACTGTCCGACATGGTGCTGGCCACCATCTACGAAGGCATCGACGAAGCCGCGGCCGAACACGGCTACCTGACCTTCGTGTCGAACACCCAGGACGTGCCCGACAAGCAGCGCAAGCTCATCGACATGGCCGTCGCGCGCCGCGTCGATGGCCTGATCCTGGGCGACGCGCACAGCGGTCCGGACGACGCGCCGCCCAATCCGCTGCTGGCCGACCTGGCGGCCCGCGACGTGCCGTTCGTGCTGGTCAGCCGCCACGCCGGCAGCCATTGCGCCGTCACCTGCGACGACATCGAGGGCGGACGCCTGGCTGCCGAACACCTGCTGGCCATGGGCCACCGGCGCATCGCCGTCATGATGGGCGAACCCTTCGCCAGCACGGGCCGGGACCGGTCCAATGGCTTCCTGGACTACTGCTCGCGCCACGGCGTGGAGGTTCCGGCGCACTGGCGCATCGCCAGCCCCTTCGACACCGATGCGGGCCGGGCGCTGGGCGCCCGGCTGCTGGACACGGCCGACCGTCCCACCGCCATCTTCGCCGTCAACGACTTCCTGGCCGTCGGCGTGATGGGCGCCGCGCGCGACCACGGCCTGGAGGCGGGCCGCGACGTCGCCATCGTGGGCTACAACGACACGCCGCTGGCGGGCGCCCTGCCCATCGGCCTGACCACCATTCATTCGCCGATGCACCAGATGGGCCGGCTGGGGCTGGAGCTGCTGCTGCAGAAGCTGGCCGGCGGCCAGCCGCCAAGCCAGCGGCTGGCGCCTTCGCTGGTGGTGCGCGACAGCAGCAACCGCAGGATTGCGGGCTGACGCGCGCCGCGGCTCCCCGGCCCATTGCATCAGCGGGGCTGATCATCAACATCCATTAAACTGATGCAAAACGCGCGGCGGGCCGTGCTGCCTAGCATACGAACGTCCGCCGTCCGCGGCTGTGCCGCGGCGCATCGCCATTGCCTTAGCCCTTGCCACCCCGGAGTTTCCCTTTGAGCGACCTCTATCACTTCAGCCGCGGCGCCGCGCCGCTGCTGATCTCCATTCCCCATCTCGGCAGCCAGATTCCCGACGCGCAGCGTCCGCAGATGACGCCGCTGGCCCTGCAGTCCGGCGACACCGACTGGCACCTGGACACGCTGTACCGCTTCGCCGAGGCGCTGGGCGCGTCCGTGTTGGGCGCGCGCTACTCGCGCTATGTGGTGGACCTGAACCGCCCGCCCAACGATGAAAGCCTGTACCCCGGCCAGACCAAGACCGGCCTGTGCCCCACCCAGACGTTTCGCGGCGAGGCGCTGTACCAGGACGAGGCCGTGCTGACGGACGCGGAACGCGCGCACCGCCTGGACGCCTACTGGAAGCCCTACCACGCCAAGCTGCGCGAAGAACTGGACCGCATCAAGGCCGAGCACGGCACCGTGCTGCTGTGGGAAGCGCATTCCATCGCCAGCGTGCTGCCGCGCCTGTTCGAGGGCAAGCTGCCCGACCTGAACATCGGCACGTCCGACGGCGCCGCCTGCGCGCCGGACATCCTGGCCGCCGTGCAGGCCCGGCTGGACGATTGCAAGGACTACACCTGGGCCGTCAACGGCCGCTTCAAGGGCGGCTACATCACGCGCCATTACGGCGCGCCGGCCGACAACGTGCATGCCATCCAGCTCGAGATGTGCCAGTCCACCTACATGGACGAGACCCACCCGTACGGCTATCGCCCCGACCTGGCCGACAAGGTCATTCCGGTGGTCGAAGGCATGGTGACGGCCGCCTTGCGCCAGACCGTCGCGCGTCCGCGCTGACACCCCGCGCAGACACCGATTGCGCGCCGCGAGCAGGACGCCGCCATGAACCGCTTTTCATTCAGCACCACGGAAAACTATCCCGAGTGGAGCCTGCTGCTGACCTGGGTGGCGGTGGTCGAAGCCGCCTCGGTCTCGGGCGCGGCGCGTCTGCTGGGGTTTTCGCAGGCGGCGGTGTCGCAGCGGATCAAGCAGCTCGAGGCCGCCATGTCGACCGAGCTTCTGGACCGCAGCACCCGCCCGGCGCGGCCCACGCCCGCGGGCGAGCTGCTGTTCGAACACGCCGCGCGCCTGCTGGCGCAGGCCGGCGACATGACCGAGAGCGTGCGCAATCTCAGCCGGGCCAAGCGCAACATCGTGCGGTTCGGCTGCGTGGACTCGTTCGCGGGCACGCTGGGGCCGACGCTGATCCACGGGCTGTCCGGCGCGTCGCGCCAGATCCGCCTGTGGTCCGGCATCACCCCGGTGCTGGACAAGCAGCTGGAAGACCGTCAGCTCGACCTGGTGGTGACCACCAGCGCGTCGGCCGGCAAGCCCACGATCCGCAAGTACAGCCTGTTCAGCGAACCCTATGTGCTGATCGTGCCGCGGTCGATGAACATGGACCGGCTCGACACGCTCAAGGAACTGGGCAAGCGCGCCCAGTTCATCCGCTACAGCGCCCGCTCGTTCATCGGCGCCGAAATCGACCGGCTGGTCGAATCGCACGGCGTGATGATCGAGCGCACCTACGAATTCGACAACACCGATCCGTTGCTCAGTCTGGTCACGGCCGGCCTGGGATTCGGCATCAGCACCCCGCTGTGCATCTGGCAGTCGCGCCACTTCCTGGATCAGTTGCGCGTGCTGCCGCTGGCGCCCTACCTGGGCGCCACGCGCGCGGACGATCCCAGCCTGTCGCGCACGCTGTACCTGGCCGCGCGCCAGCAGGAAGTGGGCAAGCTGCCCGCCGAGGCGCGGGACGTGATCCTGATGGCGATGGAACGCCTGATCCACAAGGAGCTCGCCCCGGCCCTCGGCCTGCCGCCGGCCACGCTCTGGCGCAGCCTGCGGCGCTAGGCGCGCGGTTCAGGGCAGCGAGGACGTCAAGGCCGGCACGGCCTCGAACAGGTCGCCGACCAGGCCGTAGTCCGCCACGCCGAAGATCGGCGCGTCGCCGTCCTTGTTGATCGCGACGATGACCTTGGAATCCTTCATGCCCGCCAGATGCTGGATGGCCCCCGAGATCCCGACCGCGACGTACAGGTCGGGCGCAACGATCTTGCCCGTCTGCCCGACCTGCCAGTCGTTCGGCGCGTAGCCCGCGTCGACGGCGGCGCGCGAGGCGCCCAGGGCCGCGCCCAGCTTCTCGGCCAGCGGATCCAGCAGCTTGAAGTTGTCGGCGCTGCCCAGGCCCCGGCCGCCCGACACCACGGCGCGGGCGCTGCCCAGGTCGGGGCGTTCGGACACCGCGATCTCGCGGCTGACGAAACGCGACAGCCCGGCCCCGGCCACGGCCTCGATGGCTTCCACCGCCGCGTTGCCGCCCTCGGCGGCGGCCGGGTCGAAGGCCGTGGGCCGTATGGTGGCCACGATCACCGGGTAGCCGCTCTTTACCGTGGCGATGGCGTTACCGGCGTAGATGGGACGCTTGAACGTGTCGGGCGCCAGCACCTCGATCACGTCCGAGACCTGCGCCACGTCCAGCAAGGCGGCAACGCGCGGCGCCACGCCCTTGCCCTGCGCCGTGGCGGCGAGGAACACGTGCGAGTAGCCCGCGGCCACGGCGGCCGCCTGCGCGGCCAGGTTCTCCGCAAGGCCGTCCGCAAGCTGCGGCGCCTGCGCCAGCAATACCTTGTCGACGCCGGCGACCCGCGCGGCGGCCTCGGCCGCCGCGCCGGCCTCTGCGCCCGCGACCAGCACATGCACCGGCATGGCCAGCGTCGCGGCCGCGGCGATGGCGTTGAGCGTGGCGCCGTTGAGCGCCCGATTGTCGTGTTCGGCAATAACTAGGACCGTCATCAGATCACCTTGGCTTCGTTCTTCAGTTTGTCGACCAGCGCGGCCACGTCGGCGACCTTGACGCCGGGCGCGCGCGCCGCGGGTTCCTCGACGCGCAGCGTTTGCAGGCGGGACACGGGGTCCACGCCCAGGGCCTGCGGCGTTTCGACGTCCACCGGCTTTTTCTTGGCCTTCATGATGTTGGGCAGGGTGACGTAGCGCGGTTCGTTCAGGCGCAGGTCTGCCGTGACGATGGCCGGCAGCGTCAGTTCCACCACTTCCAGGCCGCCGTCGACCTCGCGCGTCACGCGCGCCGTGCCGGCGCCGATCTCGATGGCGCTGGCATTGGTGGCCTGCGGCCAGCCCAGCAGGGCCGCCAGCATCTGGCCGGTCTGGCAGGCGTCGTCGTCGATGGCCTGCTTGCCCAGGATCACCAGCGCGGGCGCTTCCTTCTGCACAACGGCGCGCAGCAGCTTGGCCACTTCCAGCGGTTGCAGCGCCACGTCGGTCTGCACCAGCACGCCCCGGTCGGCGCCGATGGCCAGCGCGGTGCGCAAGGTCTCCTGCGATTGCGCCGTGCCGCAAGACACGGCCACCACCTCGGCCGCAATGCCCTGCTCTTTCAGACGCACAGCCGCCTCGACGGCGATTTCATCGAACGGGTTCATCGACATCTTGACGTTGCCGATGTCCACGCCGCTCTGGTCGGCCTTGACGCGCACGTTGACGTTGTAGTCAACCACGCGCTTGACCGCGGCAAGTACCTTCATGGGATCACTCCTGCGTAAATGAGATCAATGAGGAATCAATGAGGAATCAATGAGGAATCAATGAGAAATCAAGGCCCGCCCTCCGCCTGGCGGACGGGCGTCTCCGGGTCAGCCAGCGCCGTGCGCGTGGACCGCGATGTCCAGGCCCACGGCGAACGGGGCGTCCGGGGCGGGGGCACAGGCCGGGCCGGGCGGCGCCATGGGATCGGCTTCCGAAGCCGGCGCCCACGCCGAGTCCCACGCCGCCCCCCACGCCGCGCCGATGTCCGCGTCCCACGCATAGTCCCCGCCGTCCAGCACCCAAGGCGCGCCCCCGGGCGCCCCCGGGAACCGGCCGGCGTCCACCGCCACGACGATCCGCGTCACCCGCCGCCCGCCCGCGCCCGCCAGCGAACCCGCCCTGCACGCCGGGCCCGCCGCGCATTCCACCCGCGCCTCGGCCGAGCCGCGCAGCACGAACAGGTTCAGCACCCTCACCGGCCCGCGGACCAGGCGCGACTGCAGCACCTCGTCCCCGGCAAACACGGTGGGCGACCGGGGCCGCAGCGCCACGGCAACACCCTCGCCTTGCAGCGCCACGCCCTCGCCCGACAGCACGACCGACACGCGGTCGTAGCCGGGAAAGCGCGAATACGGTCCGTCCTGCCCGATGTCGGCGATGCTGACGCGCCAGCGCCCGGCCGGGTCGGCGGCCAGCGTGCGCGTGACGCCCCCGCCGTTCTTCCAGGGCTCAGGCGGCAGCGCCAGCCAGCTCGCGCGCACCGGGGCGCGCGGATCAGGAGACCGCGCCAAGGCCGTACTTCCCGGTCAGCAGCGCGCCGCGCTGGAAGCGGCCCAGCTCGTAGGGCGTGAGCGAGACGTCCGTCGCCAGTCCCAGCGCCTCTTGCGCCAGCACGCGGCCCACGGTGGGCGACAGCTTGAAGCCGTGCCCGGAGAAACCGAAGCCCACGATCAGCCCCTGGACGCCGGGCACGCGGCCCAGCACCGGGTTCCAGTCCGGCGTCACGTCGTACACGCCGGTCCAGGACGAGGCCAGCCCCGCGGTCTCATAGGCCGGGAACCGGTCCGCCACCTGCGCACCCACTTCGGCCACGTAGTCCAGCGGAATATCGCCCTGCTCGGCATCGCTGTTCTGCAGCGCTTCGCCCACGACGCCTTCGCTCACCAGCATCTGGTTGCCGCCATAGCTGCGGCAATACAGCATGCCGGGCGAGGCCAGGTCCTTGAAGACCGGCATCGAATACGTGTAGGGCGCCGCGTCGCATTCCAGCGCCAGCACGGCGTGGCGCTCCGGCACCACCGGCATGGAAACGCCGGTCCAGCCGGCGAGCTCCGGCGTCCAGATGTTCTGGGTGCTGATGACCAGCGGGGCGGCGTAGTCGCCCTCGGACGTGGACACGCCCGTCACGCGGCCGTTGTCGATGAGCAGGCGCTGGACGTTGACGTTCTCCCGGATGGTGACGCCGCGGCGGCGGGCGCCGCGCGCAAAGCTGGTGGCCACCAGATACGCGTCGGCAAAGCCCGCCTCGGGCTCATAGCCGATCAGCGCGGCATGGTCGAAGGAGGCAATGGGCAGCAGCTCGCGGGCCTGCGCGGCGTCCAGCAGTTCCAGCGCGATGCCTTGCGCCTGCTGCTGCGCCAACGCGCCGCGCAGGGGCTCCAGCTTGTCGTCATCGGCCGCGGTAATGAGGTAACCGCACTTGACCAGGCCGCAGGAGGCCTCTTCGTCGCCGAGATAGCTGGCGAAGTTGTTGAACACGCTCCACGACCGCTGCGCCAGCTCCACGTTCTCGCGCACTGAATAGTGCGTGCGCAGGATGCCGGACGACTGCGACGTGGTGCCCGCGCCGATGGTCGCGCGGTCCAGCACCAGCACGTTCTTCGCGCCGAGCTCGGCCAGGTGAAAGGCCACCGAACTGCCGATCACGCCGGCACCAATCACGATCACGTCATAACTTTTCACGACAAGGCTCCAAGGACAAGTGCCGCGAGTGTGGACCCGGCATTTCGGAGCCGCCGCAATATAAGCGCCGCGAATACTTAATAAAAGCGCGCCGTGCAGCGCGGCGCCCCCGCGCTGCGCTCAGGCCGCCGCGCCAACGGCGCCGCGCATCGCCTCGGCGTCCTTGCCGGGCGGCAGGCCGAACATCCGGCGGTACTCGCGGGTGAACTGCTGGACGCTCTCATAGCCCACCGCAAACGCCGCGCTGCTGGCCGAGGCGCCTTCCACGGTCATGCGCCGGCGCGCCTCGATGAGGCGCAACTGCTTCTGGAACTGCAGCGGCGACAGCGACGTGGCCGCGCGGAAGTGCTGGTGGAACGACGAGGGGCTCATCCCGGCCACGGCCGCCAACCGCTCGACCGGCAGCGGCTGCGCGAACTCGGCCCGCAGCAGCGCGACGGCGCGCGCGATGCGCTGGGTCCCGCTGCCGGGCCAGCCCAGCTGGCGGATCGCCTGCCCGTGCCGGCCCACCAGCAGCCAATAGTGCATTTCGCGCACAAGCTGGGCCTGCAGCACGGGCAGCGCCGCCGGCCGCTCGAGCAGGCGCATCAGGCGCAGCGCGGCGTCGGCCACCTCGATGTCGGTCTGTTCCATCCGCACCGGCGCGCCGGGGTCCTCGGGCCCCAGCTTCATCTCCAGGGCCAGCTCGGACATCACCGCCAGATCCAGTTCCAGGACCAGCGAAAAATAGGGCTGCACGACGCTGGCGCGCGTGATCTGGCTGACGGTGGGCACATCGGCCGTGATCAGCAGCGAATCGCCCGCCGTGAAATCGAAGGACTGGGCCCCCAGCGCCACGCGCTTGGCGCCCTGCAGCACCAGGCACGCGAGCGGCCGCGATATCGCATGGTCCAGGCCGCTGGGCTGCAGCGCCCGGATGACGGCCAGGCCCGCGATGGGCGTCAGCGCCACGCCGTCCGGACCGGCATGCGCCTGGAGATAGCGGCTGACGGCGGCGAGCAAGGTGTCGTTCATGGGCAGAAATGGCAAGGATTTTCCACGAGGCCATCGTAATGGGTTCTGGTCCGTCCGCACGCACATTTGGAGGATCAGGCCAACAACGCCAACGTTCAGGCAAAGGGGATCCCCCGCCCGCGCCGCAGAATCAAGCCTCCCCCCACCGATCACCAAGGAGCCGATCTATGAGCAAGATTTCTCTCGTCACGGGTTCAAGCCGGGGCCTGGGCCGCAACGCCGCCCTGGCCATCGCCCGCAAGGGCGACGACGTCGTCATCACCTACCAGAGCCGCGAGGCGCAAGCCCAGGAGGTCGTCGCCGAGATCGAGCGGCTCGGCCGCAAGGCCGTGGCGCTGCAGCTCGACGCGGGCAATGTCGCCGCCTTTCCCGACTTCGTGGCGCGCCTGAAGGCCGCGCTGGCCCAAACCTGGCGGCGCGACACCTTCGATCACCTCGTCAACAATGCCGGGCACGGCGACATGGCGCCGATCGCCGACATGAGCGTGCAGGCCTTCGACAAGCTGATCGACGTGCATTTCAAGGGCGTGTTCTTCCTGACCCAGAGCCTGCTGCCGCTGCTGGCCGACGGCGGCCGCATCGTGAACCTGTCCAGCGGCCTGACGCGCGTGTCGGCGCCAGGCTGGGCGGCGTATGCCGCGGCCAAGGGCGCGGTCGAGGTACTGACGGTCTACATGGCCAAGGAACTCGGCCCGCGCAGGATCGCCGTTAACGCCGTTGCGCCCGGCGCCATCGAGACCGACTTCCTGGGCGGCGCCGTGCGCGACACGCCCGAATTCAACCGCGCCTTTGCGGACATGACCGCGCTGGGCCGCGTCGGTGTGGCCGACGACATCGGGCCGATGATCGCCAGCCTGCTGTCCAAAGACAACCGGTGGGTCAACGCCCAGCGCATCGAAGTGTCCGGCGGGCAAGGCATCTGACGCCTGCCGGCCGCGGACGGGCCGCGCCGTGCGGCCCGCCATCCCCCCCCCTGCGAAGGCATGCGCCTCTTAAGCGCTGCTGATGTTGACCATCGCCGCTCCTTATATTCACGCCGCCGCCAGGCGCTCGGGCGAAAGTCTCGTCTGCCGCACCCCAGAGTGCTGGCGACATGGAATCTATCGGTCAATCTACATTCAAGTAGGGGAAAAATATGAACATGAATCGCCGCGCCATGCTGGTGCGCACCGCCGCGCTCGCAGGCGCAAGCGCCCTGGGCTTCCCGATGATCGGCCGCGCCGCGGGCGCGTCCTACACCTACGGCGGCTCCGCGTGGCTGGGCCATTACTCCGCCTACATCGCGCTGAAGACGGGGCTCTTCGCCAAGCAGGGCCTGGACATCAAGTGGCAGAGTTTCGCCACGTCGTCGGACCGCATGAGCGCGGTGATGGCGGGCAACATCGACCTGGCCGGCACCGGCGTGGTGTCCTCGCTGGCGCTGATGGCGGCGGGTGCGCGCCAGTTCCAGGTCATCGCCACCCCGAACAACTTCGGCCGCGCCGAGGGCGTGCTGGTGCGCGACGACGTCAAGTCGGTCGCCGACCTGAAGGGCAAGAAGATCGGCGTCACGTATGCATCCAGCGCCCATGTGCTGCTGCTGGACGTCCTGCGCCAGGCGGGCATGAACCCGGACCGCGACGTGTCCATCATCAACCTGCCGGCCACCAACCTGCTGTCGGCCTACCAGGGCGGCCAGATCGACGCGGCCGTGGCCTGGACGCCGGCCTTCGACCGCATCAAGGCCGTGCCGGGCACCCGCGTCCTGCTGGACGACACCGCGTTCTCGCTCTACAAGCAATACGCCATCACCCCCGGCCCCGACGTGCTGCTGACCCATGCGAAGCTGGGCAAGGAAAATCCGGAAGCGGTGCGCAAGTTCCTGGCGGCGGTGTTCCAGGCCAACGCCATGCTGAGCAACCAGCCCGAGGAAGCCGCCGCGGTGCTGCTGGAACTGACCGGCCTGTCCAAGGACGAGCAGCTTGCCGTCATCAAGCAGACGCAGTGGTACTCGGCCGAAGACCAGAAAGCATTGATGGTGGAACCGGGCAACTTCGTCAACGGCATGCAGAAGCTGGCCGACATGCTGGTGTCGCTCAAGCAGATCGACCGCGCGCCCGCCGTCAGGGACTGGGTCCAGTCCTCGTACCTCTGAACCCCGGACAGCCTGCCTATGTCCTCGCGTTCGTCTTCACGGGAAACACGCCTGCTCTGGGTCAGCGTGTTTTCCCTGCTCAGCTTTCTCTTGCTGTGGGAAGGCCTGTGCCGCGCCGGCGCGGTCGATCCCATTTTCCTGCCCGCGCCGTCCCAGGTCCTGGCGCGGGCGCTGTCCATGTCGGACCAGGGCACGCTGTTCTACAACGTGCTGGCCTCGACGCGCCGGGTCATGGTCGGGTTCCTGGCCGCGGTGATGGTCGCCATCCCGCTGGGCATCCTGCTCGGCACGTCGAAGGTGGCGCGCGCGGTCTTCGACCCCATCATTTCGTTCCTGCGCCCGCTGCCGTCCATGAGCTGGATTCCGCTGTCGCTGTTGTGGTTCGGGATCACCGAAACGCAGAAGTACAGCATCGTGTTCATGGGTTCGTTCGTGCCCGCCCTGCTGTATGTGATGGAGGCCTCGCGCAGCATCGATCCAGTGCTGGTGCGCGCGGCGCGCAACCTGGGCGCCAATCGCTGGCAGGTCATGCGCGAGGTGCTCTTCCCGGGCTGTCTGCCGCAGATCCTGTCGGGCATGAAGATCATCCTGGGCCTGTCCTGGACCTGCGTCATCTCCGCCGAGCTGGTGGCCTCCAAGGAAGGCCTGGGCTTCATGATCATGAACGGCAAGGAATTCTTCCAGACCGACACCGTGGTGCTGGGCATGGTGCTGATCAGTTTCACCGTGCTGGTGACCGATCTGTGTTTGCGGCTTCTTGAACGATGGGTGCTGGCATGGCAGCGATGAACGACACGATGATCCGGCTGACGGATGTCTCCAAGGCCTACGGCGAGGTGACCGTGCTGGACAAGGTCAACCTCGAGGTCAAGCGCGGGGAGTTCCTGGTCCTGCTGGGCGCCTCGGGCTGCGGCAAGTCGACGCTGCTGAACCTGATGGCGGGCTTCATCACGCCCAACACGGGGTCGGTGGAAATCAACGGCAAACAGGTCACCGACGTGACCGCCGCCTGCGGCATGGTGTTCCAGCAGTACGCGCTGTTTCCGTGGCGCACGGTGCAGGAAAACGTGGAATTCGGCCTGAAGATGCGCGGCATGTCGCGCCAGGAACGCGCGCCGATCGCCCGCAAGTTCATCGAGATGGTGGGCCTGAAGCATGCGGCGGACAAATATCCGCACGCGCTGTCGGGCGGGATGAAGCAGCGCGTGTCCATCGCGCGCGTGCTGGCCAACGACCCGGACGTGATGCTGTTCGACGAGCCCTTCGCCGCGCTGGACGCCATGACGCGGCAGGTGCTGCAGGACCAGCTGCTGTCCATCTACGAGCAGAGCGGCAAGACCATCGTTTTCATCACGCACTCCATCGACGAGGCGCTGACCCTGTCCACGCGCATGGCGGTCATGGGTTCCAAGCCGGGACGCATCGTGCAGGACATCCAGAACGACCTGCCGCATCCGCGCAGCGCCGACGTGCAGTTGTCGCCGCGTTTCGTGGACCTGAAGCGCGCGATCTGGGAACGCGTGCAGGAAGAGGTCACGCGCAGCATGGAGCTGACCGCCGACTAGGCGCGCCCCGCTCGGCGTGCCCCACTAGTTGCGCCCCGCTCGGCGCGCCCCACTAAACCCGGCGGCCTTCCTCGGCCAGGAATTCCACCAGCGCGGGCAGGGACGGGTCCATCGGCCGGTTGGCGTGGATGCGCATCACATACCCCCACGACCCGGCCATGCGCAGGTGCGGCACCAGCGGCACCAGCCGGCCGCTCGCCAGGTCTTCGTCGATCAGCGGGGCGCGGCCCAGCGCGATGCCCACGCCCGCCGCGGCGGCGGCCACCACGGTGCTCAGCCCGCTCAGCACCATCGGATCCTGCCAGTCGGCATCGGCCAGGCCCAGCCTGGGGCTCCAGGTGCGCCAGTCGGTCTCCGGGCTGTCGATGTGTTTCTCTTCCAGCCAGCGGTGGCGCAGGAACACGCGCGGATCATTCCGGTCGGCCTCGGCGACCAGCGCCGGGCTGCAGACCGGCACGACCGTCTCGGTCATGAGCGGGATGTCGCCGGGCTCGGCGGTGTGCGGCCCCCGCGCCCGCACGTGCAGGAAGGCCAGATCGATGTCCTGGGTTTTCCAGGCCGGATCCTGGCTGGCGTGCAGATAGACCTGGATGTCGATGTCCGGATGCAATTCGATGAAGCGGCCGATGCGCGGCGCGAGCCACAGCGCGGCCAGCGACGGGTTGGCGGACACATTCAGCGTGTAGCGGCGCTTGCCGCGCGCGGAGGCCCGGACGTTGCGGCAGGCGGTTTCCAAAAGGGTCAAGGCCTGTTGTACGGAAGCCAGCAGGGCGGCCCCGGCTTCGGTGGTCTGCGCCCGGCGCACCGTGCCGCCGCGCAGCAACAGCGGCGTCCCCAGATCCGCCTCCAGCGCGCGCAACTGATGGCTGACGGCGCTTTTCGTGACGTTCAGCTCCGCGGCGGCGCGGCTCAGGCTTCCCAATCGGGCGACGGCTTCGAACGCGCGCAAGGCGGCAAGGGGCGGAGTGCGGTGGGGGGTGTCGGGCATCGGTTGAGTTTATCTCAACCCAAGATTGAAAAATCATCGCTTTCGCGCGCGCGCCGGATCGGGGACCATGCAGGCTCTGGATGGAGTAATGGCTATGTATTTCGATTCGAGGCTGTGGCGCCTGACCGAGGGTCTGCGCGCCGGCATGGCGGGCGGCATATTCCTGGGTCTGTTGGCCCTGGCGGCCGGCATTGCGCGCTACGTGTTCCTGGGACAGTTGCTCGCGCGCGTGTTCGACGGCGCGCCCTGGCAGGACTGGATGGCGCCCGCGCTGTGCGTGGCGGCCATGGTGCTGTTGCGCGCGTTCTTCGACGACTGGCGCACGGTGCAGGCCAATCGCACGTCCGCCGCCATCCAGCACACGCTGCGGGCGCGGCTGTACGACCGCATCGTCGCGCTGGGGCCGGCGTGGTTCGCCAACCAGCGCACGGGCGGCGTCATGCTCACCGTGGTGGACGGCGTGGAGCAGTTGCAGACCTTCTTCGGGCAATACCTGCCGCAAGTGGCCATTGCCGCGGCCGCGCCCTTCGCCATCTTCGCGGTCATTGCGTTCTGGGACGTGCCGACCGCGCTGGTCTTGCTGGCCGCGGCGCTTTTTGCGCTGTTCGGGCCGATGGCGGTGCACATGCTGGACCGGCGCGCCAGCCTGGCGCGCACGCGGTCGCTCAATGATTTCGGCGAAGAATTCCTGGACGCCGTGCAGGGCCTGCCCACCCTCAAGTCCTATGGCCAGGGCAAGGCCTGGGGCCAGCGGCTGGCCGCCCGCGCGCGCGCCTTGTCGGACAACACGTTCTGGGTGCTGTCGGTCAGCCTGCTGACACGCGGCATCAGCGACCTGGGCGTGGCGCTGGGCGCAGCGCTGGCCTTGACGCTGGGCGCCTGGCGCGTGGCCTCGGGCGACATGAGCATCGAGGCGCTGCTGATCGTGCTGATGGCGGGAACCGAAATCTTCCGCCCGCTGCGCGACCTGCGCGCGGTGCTGCACCGGGGCATGCTGGGGCAGTCGGCCGCCGCCAGCATCCACGCGCTGATGGATGCGCAGCCGCTGACGCCCGCGCCGGATGCGCGCGCCGCGCAATCGGCTCCCGCCCGTCTCGCGCCGACCATCGCGTTCGACGGCGTCACCTTCTCGTACACGCCCGAGCGGCGCGCCCACCAGGGCCTGGACTTGCACATCGCGGCGGGCGAGCGGGTCGGCATCGTCGGACCCAGCGGCGCGGGCAAGTCCACCATCGTGCGGCTGCTGCTGCGCGAATGCGTGCCGCAGGCGGGGACCGTGCGCGTCGGCGGGCACGACATCAACACGCTGGACACGCAGGCGCTGCTGTCGCACATTGCGCTGGTCAGCCAGGACATCACCCTGTTCCACGGCACCATCGACGACAACCTGCGCCTGGGTCGGCCGGACGCCACCCATGAACAGGTGCGCGCCGCCGCGCGCGCCGCCAACATCGATGACTTCATCATGGCGCTGCCCGAGGGCTACGCCACGCGCATCGGCGAACGCGGCCTGCAACTGTCGGGCGGGCAGCGCCAGCGCGTGGCCATCGCCCGCGCCCTGCTGCGCGATGCGCCCATCCTGATCCTGGACGAGGCGCTGTCGTCCGTGGACACCGAAAACGAAGCGCTGATCCAGCAGGCGCTGGACCGCCTCATGGCGGGCCGCACGACGCTGATCCTGGCGCACCGGCTGGCCAGCGTGATCGGCGCCGACCGCATCCTGGTGCTGGACCAGGGCCGCGTGGCCGAAGCCGGTCCGCATGCCGACCTGATGCGCCAGGGCGGGCTGTACTACCGCCTGATGCACGAGCAGGCCGCGGCGCACCGCAATCCGGCCGCCGGGCAGCCCGCGGCGGCGCCGCGGCCGGACGCCACGGCCACGCCCGTCGGCGACGGCGGCCAGGGCCCTGCCCTGCGCCCGCTGGACGCCGACGCCGGCCAGGTCGGCTGGCGCGCCACGCTGGGCACCCTGCTGTCGGTGGTGCGGCCCTGGCGCGGCACGCTCATCGCAACCATTCTGCTGGGCGTGGCGCGCGTGGCCGCGTTCATCGGCGTGGGCGTGTTCAGCGCGCTGATCGTCGCGGCCATCCGCGACGGCCGCGACACGTCCGCCTTGATCGCGGGCCTGCTGATCGCGGCGCCGCTGGCCGCGCTCTTTCATTGGCTGGAATCCTGGCTGGCGCACGCCATGGCCTATCAGTTGCTGGCCGACATGCGCGTCAAGCTCTACGACAAGCTGGAGCGGCTGGCGCCCGCGTATCTGCTGCAGCGCCGCTCGGGCGACCTGGTCGCGCTGGCCACGCAGGACGTGGAGATGGTGGAGTATTTCTACGCGCACACCATCGCGCCCGCCATCGTGTCGGTGCTGGTGCCGCTGTCCGTGCTGGGATTCCTGGGCGTCTACAGCTGGCCCGTGGCGCTGGCGCTGCTGCCGTTCCTGGCTTATGCGCTCGTCTCTCCGGTGCGCGGCCGGCGCCGCGTCGACGCCCTGGGCGACAAGGCGCGCGGGGCCCTGGGCGACATGAGCGCCCACACCACCGACACCATCCAGGGCCTGGCCGACCTGACCGCCTTCCAGGCCACCGGCCGCCGCCGCGACCAGTTCCTGAAGGTCGCCGACCAGTACCGCGCGCGACGCCTGGAGATCCTGCGCGACCTGTCGCGCCAGACCGCCTGGTTCGAGACCGCGATGGGCCTGGGCGGCTTGGCCGTGGCCGTCGTGGGCGCCCTGCAGGTGCAGGCGGGCGCGCTGGCCGCCGGCATGCTGCCCTTGCTGGTGCTGATCGCCCTGGCGACGTTCCTGCCGGTGTCGGAGATATCGCAGGTCAGCCGGCAACTGGCCGACACCATCGCGGCCACGCGCCGCCTGCACGTGGTGGCCAACGAACCCGAGCCGGTCGTGGACGGCCCCCTGCCCGCCCCGGTCGCCGCGAACGGCCTGTCGCTCGCGTTCGAGCATGTCAGCTTCGCCTACCCGGGCAAGACCGAGGACACGCTGCGCGACCTCAGCTTCTCGGCGCCCGCCGGCGCCACGGTCGCCATCGTGGGCGCCTCGGGGGCCGGCAAGAGCACGGTCGCCAGCCTGCTGCTGCGCTTCTGGGATCCGCGCGCGGGCACCGTCAAGCTGGACGGCATGGACGTGCGCCAGCTCAAGCTGGACGGCCTGCGCGAGCGCGTGGCGTTGGTGACGCAGGACACCTACCTCTTTAACGACACGCTGGAAGGCAACATCCGGCTGGCGCGCCCCGAGGCCAGCCCCGAGGACCTGGCGCGCGCGCTGGAACAGGCGGCGCTGACGGACTTCGTCAAGAGCCTGCCCGACGGCCTGGCGACGCGCGTGGGCGAACGCGGCATGCAGCTTTCGGGCGGCCAGCGCCAGCGCATTTCGATTGCGCGGGCCTTCCTGAAGAACGCGCCCGTGCTGATCCTGGACGAAGCCACGTCGCATCTGGACACCCTGTCCGAGATGCAGGTGCGCGGCGCGCTCGACGTCTTGATGCGCCACCGCACCACGCTCGTCATCGCGCACCGCCTGTCCACCATCCGCGACGCCGACCTGATCCTGGTGCTGGACCGCGGCACGCTGGCGGAGGCCGGCACGCACGACCAGTTGCTGCGCAGGCAAGGCGTGTATGCGCGCCTGGCCAGCCATCAAGGCGGCTACGCATCCGCGGGCGCGGCCTCGTTGCGCGGCTAGCCGCGTTGAAAAAAACCGACAGCGCCCGCCGTCGCCCGCGCAAGGCCCGTTGATTCGCCCGGACCGCTTCGCTAGAATCGGCAGTTCGGGCCTTCGCCCTTCTTTTTTTCCCCTCACCCACCGACAGGGAGGCTGCATGATGTACCCCATGCCGAACGCCGTCCCGCGCGTGTCCCCGCGACGCCATTAAGTCGTCGCCCGCGCGGCTTCCTCGCCAGTTCCCTATCTGGCGACGGGTCCGCCGCGCCCATCTGAACCCTTGAACGCAGTTGCCGACGCCAGACAGGCGTGCGGCATGTTTTCCCTCCTTTCTTACAAGGAACCTGGCGCGTCTCCTGGCGCCGGGCCATGCCAATGGCTAGAAAAAAAATCGACTTTCGAGGACAGGCCTTCAAGGATGTCCTGGGCTTTACCTTCCGTTATTGGGGCCGGCAACCCCTGCGCATCGCGCTCATCGTGGCGCTGGCGCTGCTGTCCGCCGTGGCCGACGTGCTGACCCCGATGTACGCCGGCCGCCTGGTCGACGCGGTGGCGTCGGGCGCGGCCGGCGACACGCTGGCGTGGGACGCCGCCATCGCGGCCTTCTGGCTGCTGGTCGCGCTGGGCGTGGGCGGCACCTTGCTGCGCCAGGCCGTGTTCCAGAACATCATCACGTTCACCTTGAAGATGATGAACGGCATCGCCTCCCATGCCTTCTACCGCGTGCAGCGCTTTTCGACCGACTGGCATGCCAACAGCTTCGCCGGCTCCACGGTGCGCAAGATCACGCGCGGCATGTGGGCGGTGGACCTCCTGAACGACACGCTGCTGGTGGCGCTGCTGCCGTCCGTCGTCATGCTGGTGGGCGCCACCGCCCTGCTGGGCGCGTACTGGCCCCTGATGGGACTGGTGGTGGGCCTGGGCTCGGTGCTGTATATCGCCGTCACGACGGCCCTGTCGCTGGCTTACGTCGCGCCCGCCGCAAGGCTGGGCAATGCCTGGGACACGCGCATGGGCGGCGCGCTGGCCGATGCCGTGAGCTGCAACGCCGTGGTCAAGGCCTTTGGCGCGGAGACGCGCGAAGAGGCCCGTCTGGAGCGCGTGATCGACAAGTGGCGCCGGCGCACGCGCCGCACCTGGATCCGGGGCACGCTCAACGGCGGCATCCAGGGCGCGATGCTGGTGGCCATGCAGGCGGCCATCCTGGGCGCATCGCTGCTGCTGTGGTCGCGCAACCAGGCCAGCGTGGGCGACATCACGTTCACGCTGACCATGTTCTTCGTCCTGCAAGGCTATCTGCGCGACGTGGGCATGCACATCCGCAACCTGCAGCGCTCGGTCAACGACATGGAGGAACTGGTGTCGCTGGAAAAGCAGCCGCTGGGCGTGGAGGACCGGCCGGGCGCGGGCGACATCGCGGTGACGGCGGGCGAGATCCGTTTCGAGGACGTGACGTTCCGCTATGGCGCGCACGAGACGGCGCTGTACGAGCGGTTCTCGGCGCGGATCGCGCCGGGCGAACGGGTGGGTCTGGTGGGCCACTCGGGATCGGGCAAGACGACATTCATCAAGCTCATCCAGCGCCTGTACGACGTGAACGGCGGCCGCATCACCATCGACGGACAGGACATCGCGCAGGTGAAGCAGGCGTCGTTGCGCAGCCAGATTGCCATCGTGCAGCAGGAGCCGGTGCTGTTTCACCGGACGCTGGCGGAGAACATCGCCTATGCCCGGCCCGGCGCCACGCAGGCGCAGATCGAGCAGGCGGCCCGGCTGGCCAGCGCGCACGACTTCATCGTGGCGCTGCCCAAGGGCTACGACACGCTGGTGGGCGAACGCGGCGTGAAGCTGTCGGGCGGCGAACGCCAGCGCGTGGCGATCGCGCGGGCATTCCTGGCCGACGCGCCGATCCTGATCCTGGACGAAGCCACCTCCAGCCTGGACAGCGAAAGCGAAGTCCTGATCCAGCGCGCGATGGACCGCCTGATGCAAGGCCGCACGACGCTGGTCGTGGCGCACCGCCTGTCGACGGTCCGGGCGCTGGACCGCCTGCTGGTGATGGACCATGGCCGCGTCATCGAAGAAGGCAGCCACGACGCGCTGATCCGGCTGAAGGGCGGCCTGTACCGGCGCCTGTTCGAGCGCCAGGCGCTGGAGCTGACCAAGGGCCTGGACCCTGCCGACCTGCTGGAAGACGGGGCCGCGGCCCCGCCTGACAGGACACAGGTGGAGGACGCCTCGTCTTATGCCTTCGGCAAGTGAAGCCGGCGCGGCAAGCGCAAAATGCCGGGCGCAAGCGGCAGCCGCTCTCCGGTGTTGCACTGTCCAATTTGCGGGGCAAGGTCAGAGGCCTTCGGGCTCTACTTCGGGCTCTAGCTTCTGACCTTCCAAGTTCCGAGGGTCAATGCATACGCGCCAGGCCTTTTTTGCGCCGCGCAGGCTTGCTTCAGGCCGGACGGTTGGCGAAGGTCAGGCGCAGCCCGAAGCCGATCAGCGCGGTGCCGAACACCATGCCCTGGATCTTCTGCGCACGCGGGCTGGCCGCCATCCAGCGGCCCACCGCGCCGCCTGCCAGCGCGCACAACACGTCGAAGGTCAGGCCCAGGCCGACGAGGATGACGCCCAGCACTGCGAACTGCTGGCCGATCGGTCCCTGCCCAGGCGACACGAATTGCGGCAGGAGCACCGAGCAGAACAGCAGCGCCTTGGGATTGAGCACGTTGGTCAGCACCCCGCTCATCAGCGCCGCCCCCCAGCCCGCATGCCGCGCCGCGCCCTCGCCCACCACGGCCGGCGCCGCGGGCGGCGCGCGCAGCAGGCGCACGCCCAGCCACACCAGGTAGCAGCCCCCCACCGTGCGCGCGGCGTCGAAGGCCCAGGGATGGGTCTTGAAGAGGGCCGCCAGCCCCAGCGCCGCCAGCGTCACGTGTGCCGCACGCGCGATCGCCAACCCCGCGGCCACGGCCAGGGCCTGGCCGCGGCCGCGCAACAGGCCGGTTTCCAGCAGCAGGATCATGTCCGGCCCCGGCACCACGTAGACAATCAGCAAGGCTCCCAGAAACAACGCCATATCGGCCATGACCGCGCTCCCACGCAATATTTCAATGGCGGGATTCTAGGAAAAAGGGGCTGGCATGTGCTTGCTATTACTGCTAACTCAATTACCATTTCTGGCATATCAAGCCAATCCTTTCCCACTTAATAGACATTCATGCCAAACCGCCAGCTTGACGCCTACGACCGCCGAATTCTGGAGGCCCTGCAGAAGAACGGCCGGCTTACGAATGTGGAACTGGCCGAGCAGATCGGCCTGTCGCCATCGCCCTGCCTGCGGCGGGTGCGAATGTTGGAAGAAGCCGGCGTCATCCAGGGCTACGAAGCGCGGCTGGATCCGCACGAGGTCGGGCTGGGACTGACGGTGTTCGTGGGCGTGAAGGTCGAGCGCCACCACGAGCGGGACGCCGAGCTGTTCCGCCAGGAGGTCAGCGCGCTGCCGGAAGTGATCGCCGCCCACCTCGTGTCAGGCGAGTCCGACTTCCTGTTGCAGGTGGTGGTGCCGGACCTGCGGGGGTACGAGCATTTCCTGCTGCATACCTTGCTGAAGCTGCCGGGGGTGAAAGACATCCGCAGCAACTTCGCGATCCAGACCGTCAAGCCCCAAAGCCCGCTGCCGCTGGACCACCTGGGCCGATAAGGCCGGCCTTCAAGGCATGGCCGCCGCCGCCCGGTCCACCGCCGCGCTACGCCGGTCGAAGCGGGCCTGCGACATCGCCAGGTAGCGCTCGACGATGGCCGGCTCCGAGGTCTTGGGCGTGCCGCCGGGAAACGGCGGCTTCGGGTCATATTCGATCTGTAGCTGGATGAGCTTGGCCACGTCTTCGCCGCACAGCGCCGCCACCACCTTCAGGCCCATGTCGATGCCCGAGGTCACGCCGCCCGCCGTGAACACATTGCCGTCCACGCACAGGCGCTCATCGCTCGGCGTCGCCCCGAAGCGGGCCAGCAGTTCGCGCGCGCGCCAATGGCTGGACGCCCGCTTGCCCCGCAGCAGCCCGGCCGCCCCCAGCAGCAGCGACCCCGTGCAGATACCGAACAGGTATTTCGCGCCCAGCCCCTGGCGGCGCGTGAAAGCCACCCAGTCCGGGTCGACGATGGCGTCGTCCGTGCCGGGGCCTCCCGGCACGACGAGCAGGTCGCAAGGCGGGGCGGACGCCAGCGTCTGGGTGGGCACGAAACGCAGCCCCCGGTCGCAGCGCACCGGCTCCGCCGTTTTTGCGACAAAGTCCACGGTAAAGCCCGGCGCGTTCGCCAGCACCTCGTAGGGTCCGGTCATGTCGAGCTGGGTCAATCCTTCGAACAAGACGAAATTCACATGCATGACGATGCTCCGTTGAAAACGCCAGCGTCCAGCATAGGCGAGCGCGGCCCCAAGCACACGGCGCATTGCGCGGGGCCGGCCCCGTGCTACCCCGCCAATCCCACCGACATCCCCCCGCACACGTAAAGCACCTGCCCCGTCACGAACCCGGCCCGCGGGTCCAGGAACATCGCCACCGTGTGCGCTACCTCGTCCGGCCGGCCGACGCGGCGCATCGGAATCGAAGCTTCCAGCGCCACCGTCCTGGGCTCGCCCGGCGGATTGGACTGATTGAAGAGTTCGGTCGCGACCGGCCCCGGCGCCACGGTATTCACCGTGATGCCGTCGCCCGCCAGTTCCAGCGCCCAGGTCCGGGTCATGCCCGCCAGCCCGGCCTTGGATGCGCCATACACGGAGCGGCCACCCTTGCCCAGCGCAGCCCGGCTGCCGATGTTCACGACGCGCCCGTATTTCGCCTGGCGCATGCCGGGCAGCAACGCCTGCAACAGCAGGATGGGCGCCACGAGGTTCAGCGCCATCGTCCGCGCCAGCGCTTCCTGCGTGATGTCCTCGATGTTGGCGACCTGGATCATCCCGGCGTTGTTGACCAGGTTCAACACGGGCTGCTGCGCCGCGAGTTCGCGCGCGGCGGCGGTCGTCGCCGCCGCATCGCCCAGGTCGACCGAGCGGAACGTTTCGCCGCGCAGCAACGCCTCGGGCGCCGTGCGGCTGAAGTTGACGACCTGATAGCCGTCTTCGACGAGCCGCGCGACGATGGCGCGGCCGATGCCCCGGCTGCCGCCGGTGACGAGAGCGATGGGCGTGTTCATTGCGCTTTGATCCCCTGGTCCTTGATGAGTCCGCCCCATTTCTTGCGCTCGGTGGTTTCGAACGCGGCAAGGTCCGCGCCAAACAGCGTGCCGGGCTTGGCGCCCATGGTGGCGAAGCTGGCGGCGATGGCCGGCGTCTGCAGCCCGCTGCGGGCGGCGGCGATCAGTTGCTCGACGACCGGCGCGGGCGTATTGCGCGGCGCGTACAGGGCGAACCAGGCAGTAACGTCGAAGCCCGGCAGGCCGGATTCCGCGACGGTGGGCAGGTCGGGCACCGACGGATCGCGCGCGGCCGAGGTCACGGCCACGCCGCGCACCAGGTTGCCGTCCTTGATCTGCGCCAGCGCGCCAGGCAGGTTGTCGAACAGCAGGTCGACCTGCCCGCCCGCCACCGCCGGCAGCGACGCCGATGAGCCCTTGAAGGGCACGTGCAGCATCGTCACCCCGGCCATGGCCTCGAAGTAGGCCCCCGTCAGGTGCACCGACGACCCGATGCCGGGCGATGCGTAGGTCAGCTTCTTGTCCTTGGACTGCTTGGCCGCTTTGATCACGTCCGCGACCGATTTGTAGGGCGATTTCGCGCTGACGGCGATGACGTTGGGCGTGGTCGATACCAGCGCGATGGGAACCAGGTCGCGCTCGGGATCGAAGGGCATGTTGCCGTACAGAAACTGGTTGATGGTCTGCGTGCCGATCGTGCCCAGCCCCAGCGTGTAGCCGTCGGGCTTGGCGCGCGCCACGTAGGCCATGCCGATGTTGCCGCCCGCGCCGGGCTTGTTCTCGACCAGCACGGTCTGTTTCAGGCCGGGTTGCAGCGCGTTGGCGATGGCCCGGCCGAAGAGGTCGGCGCCGCCGCCCGGCGGATACGGCACGACGACCGTCACCGGGTGGTCGGGATACCCCGCCGCGTGGGCGGCGGGCAGCGCCAGAACGGCCAGCGCGGCGAAGGCGATGCGCCAGCCGGCGCGCGGATGCTGCGGTTGCGTCATGGTCTTGTCTCCTATCGAACCCGCTGAATGCGGATTTCTTTTATGGGGCTTTCTTTTATGGGGTATTTCTTTAAAGTACGTAAATACGTACTATGCTCACAAGCGCATCCATAAGAACATACAAAACCGACAGGAGACAAGCAGATGAAACGCTGGACGCAACGCCCCGAAGGTTCCACGTGGGGCGACTTCGGCCCGGACGACGAACTCGGCCGCCTGAACCTGCTGACCGAGGAAAAGGTGCTGCAGGCGGTGCGCGAAGTCCGCGCCGGCAAGGTCTTCTGCCTGTCGCTGCCGCTGGATCTTCCCGGCGGCAACGTGCTCAATCCCCGCCGCCACGCGCCCACGCTCAAGCCCACCTTCCGCGAAGGCACGCCCTACCTGAACTTCGCCATGTCGCAGGTGCAGCCCGAGGCCATCGACGTGCTGTCGGACGACCAGGTCACGCTTTCCATGCAGTACTCCACGCAATGGGACGGCCTGTGCCACGTGGGTGCGATGTTCGACATCCAGGGCGACGGGCAGGCGCGCCGCGTCTATTACAACGGCTACGCGGCGGGCGTCGATGTGTTCGGCGGCGCGGATACGGACAACGCGGTGGATGCCTGCTGCCCGCCGGGCGGGTCGTATGCGCGCAAGCTCAGCGTCAGCCGCTACGCCGAAAAAGGCATGCAGGGACGCGGCGTGCTGGTCGATCTGGCGCGCGCCTTCGGCCCGGGACGCACGGTGGTGGGCCACGACCAGTTGCAGGCCGCGATGCGGGAGCAGGACGCCGTGCCCGAAGCCGGCGACATGCTGGTGCTGCGCACGGGCTTTGCCGAAGCCGTCGTGGCCATGGGGGGCAAGCCCGACCCGCACCGCCTCGAAGAGACGGGCGCGGTGCTGGACGGCGCCGACCCGGCGCTGCTGGACTGGATCACGCAATCGGGCATTGCCGCGATCTGCGCCGACAACTATGCGGTGGAGTCCTATCCGGCGCGCACGTCCGGCCCCGGCCATTCCATCCTGCCGCTGCATCATCACTGCCTTTTCAAGCTGGGCGTGCCGCTCGCCGAGCTGTGGTATCTGAAGGACCTGGCCGGCTGGCTGCACGAACACGGCCGCAGCCGGTTCCTGCTGACCGCCCCGCCCTTGCGCATGCCCGGCGCGGTGGGGTCGCCCGTGACGCCCATCGCCACGGTGTAAGCCATGCCCCTGCCGTACTCGACGTTTTCCGAACACCTGGACGCGCTGGCCGCCCGCCAGCCCGGCGCCGCCGCGCTGATCGACCAGGACCAGCCCATTTCCGTCGCAAACCTGCGCGCGCGCAGCCGGGCGCTGGCCGCGGGCCTGGCCCGCCTCGGCGTGCAGCCCGGCCATCGCGTGGCCGTCTGGCTGCCCAATTGCGCGGCATGGGTCGAATCCTTTCTGGCATGCGCGCACCTGGGCGCGCTGGTGCTGGCCGTCAACACGCGTTTTCGCGCGCTGGAAGTGGCCGACATCCTGGGCCGCGGCCGGGCCGACTGGCTGGTGTACTGGCCTGGCTTCAAGGGCATCGACTTCCAGGGCATCCTGGACGGGGTGGCGCCCGAGGACCTGGCGCGGCTGCAGGGCGCGGTCGCCCTGTCCGGCGCGAACGAGCTCTCTCCCGCCGCCGTGCACGGCAAGCCCGTGCACCGGTATGACGCCCTGCTGGCCTGCGCCGACCCGGCCCCCGCCGCGCAAGGCAACGCGGGCGTGCTGTGCTTCACCACGTCCGGCACCACGTCCAAGCCCAAGTTTGTGCTGCACGATCAAAAGACCCTGCTGCGGCACGGCGCGATGGTGGCGCGGGCCTTCGGCTACGGCGACGACGCCTGCGTGCTGGCCAGCGCGCCATTCTGCGGCGCCTTCGGCTTTGCGACGCTGGTGGGCGGCCTGGCGCGCGGCGTGCCCGTCGTCTGCGCGCCCGTGTTCGATGCGGCGCAATCGGCCCAGGCCGCCGCCCGCCACGCCGTCACCCACACCTATGCAAACAACGAAGCCCTGGTCGGCATGATGCAGGCCGCCGCGCCCGGCGCGTTCTCCCGCGCGCAGTTGTTCGGTTTTGCCAGCTTCACGCCCGCGCTGGACAATCTGCTGGACCTGGCGGGCGAGGCGGGGGTGCCGCTGACGGGCCTGTACGGCTCCAGCGAACTGATCGCGCTGGTGGCCGGCCAACCGCGCGATCCCGCCGAGGGCGACGTGTCGGCCCGCCACCAGCCCGGCGGCACGCTGATCTACCCCGATGCCCGCGTGCGGGCCCGCGATCCCGAAACCGGCCAGATCCTGCCGCATGGCCAGTCCGGCGAAATCGAGATCCGCTCGCCCAGCCTGATGCGAGGCTACCTGGACAATCCCGAGGCCACCCGGGCGGCCCTCACGGACGACGGCTATTTCAAGACCGGCGACCTGGGCTATACGCTGACCGAGCGCCAGTTCGTGTTCCAGACCCGGATGGGAGACTCGCTGCGGCTGTCGGGCTTTCTGGTCAATCCGGTCGAAATCGAACAGGTCGTCGAGACGCTGCCGGGCGTGCGCGCCTGCCAGGTGGTCGGCGCGACGCGCCAGGGCCGGATCGTGCCCTACGCCTTCGTCCTGCTGCACGCGGGTGCGCAGGCGGACCCCGCCGGCTGGACGGCCGCCTGCAAGGCGGCGATGGCGGGATTCAAGGCGCCCGCGGGCTTTACCGTGCTGGAGGCCTTTCCGTCGGTCGAGAGCGCCAATTCGGTCAAGATCCAGAAGCACCGCCTGCGCGAGATGGCAGACGCCATACTCTCGGATTGCGCTTCGTAGCCCCACGCCTCGCCATGACCGCCCGCAAGCTTTTCTCGCACAGCCCCCAGCCTCTCTACCTGCAGGCCGCGGCGCTGTTTCGCAGCCATATCCAGAACCGCACCTGGCGCCCCGGACAGCAGATCCCGCCGCTGGAATCGCTGATGCAGACCTACGGCATCTCGCGCGCGACCATCCGCCAGGCATTCGGCCTGCTGGAAGAAGACGGCCTGATCCGGCGCTCGCGCGGCTCGGGCACCTTCGTCAACGCCGAGCTGCCGGAAACGCCGACCCTGCTCATCCCCAAGACCTGGGCCGAAACCGTCGAACTGAGCAACCAGCTCGGCACGGTGTCGCTGGTGGAGTCCAGCGCCGATTCGCCGCTGCCCGACACGCTGGGCATGCCTTGCCAGGCGGACCGCAGCGGCAGCTTCCAGTACCTGCGCCGCGTCCACACCACCGACGCCGGGCCGTTCTGCTATAGCGAGGTCTTCCTCGAAAGCGGCCTGTTTCGCAAGCATCGCGCCCGCATCCGCAAGAGCACCGTGGCGCCGGTGCTCGACCAGTTCTACGGCGCGCGCATCTCCGAGGCGCGCCAGGTTCTCAACGTGATCGAAGCGGGCCAGGAGTCGGCCGAATCGCTGCAGATTCCGGTGTCCTCGCCCGTGGCCGAGCTGCGCCGCTACGCCTGCATCGACGGCCGCGTGGTGTATTTCGCGCGGCTGGAATTCCCGTTCCGCAAAGTGCGCATGGAATTCGACCTGCTCGGCAGCCGCTGAGCGCATTGCCCACCCCACCAAGGAGACGATCGCCACCCCACGCCATCACCGCCGTCCGACCCCACATGGCGCATCCTCAAAACAGAACAAGCGCCCGCAACATCCGAAAAGAATCCGGCATACAGGGAGACAACCATGAGACATGCCGACAGGACCCGGATTTCATTGCAGTGCCGCAGCACGATCGCCCGATTGTTCGCCACCGCGGCGTTCGCCGCCTCGGCCGGTGCGCAAGCGCAGGCCCAGGCGCCCTCGCCCGCCATTTCTGACGACGTGGTCCGGCTTGGCCTGATCCTGGACATGAGCGGCGTCTACGCCGACGTGACAGGCAAGGGCAGCGCCACCGCCGCCGAAATGGCGATCGCCGACTTCGGCGGCAGCGTGCTGGGCAAAAAGGTGGACTTGCTGGTGGTGGACCACCAGAACAAGGCCGACATCGCCGCCGCCAAGGCGCGCGAGTGGTTCGACACCCAGAAGGTGGACGCCATCATGGACGTGGCGGCTTCCGCGCCCGCGCTGGCGGTGCTGGAAGTGGCGCGGGAAAAGAAAAAGATCGTGGTCTTCAGCGGCCCCGGCACCGAGCGCATCACCAACGACCTGTGCTCGCCGTATTCCGTGCACTACACCTACGACACCTGGTCGCTGGCCAACACCACCGCGCGCGCCACCGTCGAGCAAGGCGGCAAGAGCTGGTACTTCTTGACGGCCGACTACGCCTTCGGCCACACGCTGCAGGCATCGGCCACGGAGGTCGTGAAAGCCAACGGCGGCACGGTCTTGGGCGCATCCCGGCATCCGCTGGGGTCGGCCGACTTCGCCTCGTACCTGCTGCAGGCCCAGGCGAGCAAGGCGCAGATCGTGGGGCTGGCCAACGCGGGGGGCGATACGGTCAACGCCATCAAGGCGGCCAGCGAATTCGGGCTGACCAAGGGCGGACAGAAGATGGCCGGCCTGCTCCTGTACATCAACGACATCCACGCCATCGGCCTGGACGCGGCGGCGGGGCTGACGCTGACGGAAGCCTTCTACTGGGACATGAACGACCAGACCCGGGCCTGGTCGAAGCGCTACTACGACAAGCTCAAGAAAATGCCCAACATGAGCCAGGCCGGCACGTATTCGTCCGTGATGCACTATCTGAAGGCGGTGCAGGCGGCGGGCACGGATGAGCCCACCGCGGTCATGAAGCAGATGAAGGCCACGCCCATCAACGACTTCTTCGCCACCAATGGCCGCATCCGCGAAGACGGCCGCATGGTCCATGACATGTACCTGTTCGAGGTCAAGAAGCCGTCGGAATCGAAGGGGCCGTGGGACTACTACAAGCTGGTGGCAACGCTGCCGGGCGACCAGGCCTTCATGCCGCTGTCCCGGTCCACCTGCCCGCTGGTCAAGAAGTAGCGCGCGCAGCACGGGGCGCCTGCGACCAAGCGGCGTGGCCGGACCGGCGTATTCTTGCGGGGTGAACGACACCCCCAAGGAAACCCGCATGACCACGCCCGCTTCGCGCCCCATCGCCGCCACCATCGCCGCCGTTGTGCGCGACGGCCACGTGCTGCTGGTGCGCCGCGCCAACCCGCCCGACCAGGACCGCTGGGCATTCCCGGGCGGCAAGATCGACGCGGGAGAAAGCCTGCAGGCCGCCGCCGCGCGGGAATTGCGGGAAGAAACCGGTGTGACGGCCGAACCGCTGCACGTCTTTGACGCCGTCGACGTGTTCGACCGCGACGAGGCGGGCGCCCTGCGCCGCCACTTCATCCTGATTGCGGTGCTGTGCCGCTGGCAATCCGGCGAACCGGTCGCGGGCGACGATGCGCGCGATGCGCGCTGGGTGCCCCTGGCCGACCTGGACGCCCATGCGCTGGCGACGAGCTTCGGCGTGGCGGAACTGGCGCACAAGGCGGCGGACCTGATGAGGGAAAGCCTGCCAGGGGAATGACGCACTATCAGTGCCAAGCTGCCAAAGCATCACTTGGCGTCGCCCGAGCTCTCAACCGGACTCAACGCCCGCCGCGCCGCCGATTCTCTGGCGCACGCCCCGGGCGCAACGCCCAGCGGTGGGCATTGGCCAGCAATTGCACCTGCACCTCTGGCGGATAATCTTCCACCGTCGTAAAGGCCGGCACCGCCTTGCCCGGTTGCCCGGCCTCTCGGATGATGCGCGGCCAACGGGGACGCCAGCACAGCAGCAGCGATGCCCAGTGCGACAGACCGAGGATGACGAAGGCCGGCGAGATCAGCAGGCAACCCAGCCATACGACAGGGCCGCTGTTGCGCAGGAATGGCCCCAGGGCGTCGAACTGCGCGGTGAAGGCCGGCCACGGCAAAGGCAGTTGCGAGCTGATGCGCGGTTTCTCGACAGCCGGGACGCCGCCCTCGTCCATGTAGCGCCGGATGAATTCCCATTCGGATTGTAGGTCCGATAGACGACTGCTTTGCCTGCCAATGAAGACCAAGGTGGGAAAGGGCAAGTCTGTGCTGTCACCGGGATACCAGCCCATCACCAGGCTCAGCCCTGCCACTTCTTCGGTCTGAACGCCCTCCCAAGGCAAGACAAGGATGCCGCCGCAACTTGGCGGTCTATGGAGAAAGACTTGGCGCGTGATTCGGTTGAAGCGGATGAGTTGATGGCGGGAGGTAAGCGCTTCAAGCCGAGTTATACGAAGGGCGTATTTGTAATAAAGCCAGAGCAGGACGACAGTACCCACCGTTGTTACCAAGGAGAACACAACGATGCCGATACCCCAAGCTTTATACCCGTCTGGCTCGGCCACCACAGACCACAAGACAGGTGCGTCAAAATCAATCCACATCCCGACTAGAAAATACAAAAAAATCGATGAACAGAGCGTAATCAAGCCGCGCTTGTCCTCCATGCCGCCACACCGCATCTCCAGGTAAGTGTCGTTGCATGCATAGACAGGTCCCATGGATCGGGCATGCTTGAACCGCTTTGCCGCCTGGCGCGCCCGGTCTTCCACGATGCTGTCCACATAGGCGGGCTGGATGATTGGCGTCGCCGGATTCTTAAACTCATCCAGGTTCTTCCTGAACCAGGAATCGGATTTCAGGCAACTTAACCACATGATCCACTCTGCGACGTACATCAGATAACCTCCGACAAGGCGCCATGCAGCGGCTCGCCGCCGGCGACGGCGCCAACGGCGAAGGAAAAGCGCGGATCGGATTGGGCGTGCACGCGGCGCTCCTGCAGCGGCGGCCCTGTGCGTCAGCATCCGCGTCCGGGCCATGTGGGGAATGAGCATCCACTGCCGCGCGCGGGCGTACGCGATATTCGCCTCTGACAGCACTGGACGTCCAAGAACTTGGGTCCAGATCGTGCATGCCAGATTCCGCCGCGTACATAAGAAGGTTCTTATTTACGCTTGCGATACTGATGGACAGGCGCCGGGTAGCGCCGACCCGGTATCGGCCCTCGCCATCTTGCCTGGCCGTCCGCGCCGCGTAACGAAACCGCCGGGACGATGCGTTAAGGTGTAGCCCCACACCCCTTGTCACATCATTCCTGGAGTACCGAATGACCGGATTGTTCATCGTGGTGGCGGCGCTGGCGTTTCTGATGCTGGCGGCGTATCGAGGCTATAGCGTGATCCTGTGCGCGCCCATTGCAGCCATGGGCGCGGTGCTGCTGACGGACCCGTCGGCGCTGGCGCCCGTGTTCTCGGGCATCTTCATGGAGCGCATGGCGGGCTTTGCCAAGCTCTATTTCCCCGTGTTCCTGCTGGGCGCCGTGTTCGGCAAGCTCATCGAGCTGTCGGGCTTTTCGCGCGCCATCGTGCGGGCCGTGCTGCGCCTGATCGGCGCCGAGCGCGCGATCGTCGCCATCGTGCTGGTATGCGCGGTGCTGACCTATGGCGGCGTGTCGCTGTTCGTCGTGGTGTTCGCGGTATACCCGTTTGCCGCGGAGATGTTCCGCCAGGGCGGCATTCCCAAGCGCCTGATGCCGGGCGCGATTGCGCTGGGCGCCTTCACCTTCACCATGACGGCGCTGCCCGGCACGCCCCAGATCCAGAACATCATCCCCACGACGTTCTTCGAGACCACGACCTGGGCCGCTCCCTGGCTGGGCCTGATCGGTTCGGCGTTCACGCTGTGCGCCGGCATCGCCTACCTGGAATGGCGCCGCAAGCGCGCCGCCGCAGCCGGCGAAACCTACGGCACGGACCTGCGCAACGAGCCCGCGACGCCGACCGGCGAACGCGACCATCATCCGTTGATCGCGCTGCTGCCGCTGGTGGTGGTGGGCGTGATGAACTTCCTGCTGACGCGCTGGATCCCGGGGTGGTATCCGGCGGGCTCCGAAGTCGTCCTGCCCGGCCTGCCCAAGCCCCTGCCTGTCAACGCGGACGAACAGGTGGCGCTGTGGGCCGTCATGGGCGCGTTGATCGCGGGGATCGTCACCATCCTGCTGTTTTCGTTCCGGGCCATCAAGTCGCATTTCGCCGAAGGCAGCAAAAGCGCCGTGTCGGGCGCGCTGCTGGCCTCCATGAACACCGCGGCCGAGTACGGTTTCGGCGGCGTCATCGCGGCGCTGCCGGGCTTTCTGCTGGTGGCCCAGGCCTTGAAGGCCATCCCCGATCCACTGGTGGGCGAAGCGGTGGCGGTGACGACGCTGGCCGGCATCACGGGTTCGGCCTCGGGCGGCATGAGCATCGCGCTGGCCGCGATGTCGCAGACCTTCATCGACGGCGCGCTGGCGGCCGGCATTCCCATGGAGGTGCTGCACCGCGTGGCCGCCATGGCGAGCGGCGGGATGGACACGCTGCCGCACAACGGGGCGGTCATCACGCTGCTGGCCGTCACTGGCCTGACGCACCGCCAGTCCTACGGCGACATCTTCGCCATCACGCTGATATCGACCCTGTCGGTGTTCGTGGTGATCGGCGTCTTCTACCTGACCGGCATCGTCTGATCGAAAGCGGCGGCGAAGACGCCCGCCAGCCACTGCGTGAAGACACGCACCCGCGCCGACACCTGCCGGTTCTGGGGATACAGCACCGATACCGGCATGGGCGCGGGCGGCGCGTGGGGCAGCACGATCCGCAGATGCCCCGCCGCCAGTTCGCGCTCGATCCGGTAGCGCGGCACCTGCGCCAGTCCCAGCCCCGCCAGCGCGGCGCTGGTGTAGAGTTCGGCGCCCGTCACGCTGACGACGGAACGCGGGCGCACCTGCACGCTGCGGCCCTCCACCATGAAATCCAGCGGCACGGCGCGGCCCGTGGCGCTGGACACGTAATCCACGGCCCGGTGCCGCTCCAGCTCCTGCAGGCTGGCGGGCACGCCATGGCGCGCCAGGTAGGCGGGACTGGCCACCGTCACCTGCGGCATCTGGGCGATTTGCCGGCCGGCCAGGGTGGAATCCTGCAGGACGCCCGCGCGCAGCACGCAATCCACGCCTTCCCGGACCAGGTCCACCAGCCGGTCGTCTTCGCCCAGGTGCAGCACGATGTCGGGATAGCGCTGCAGGAAGTCCGGCAGGCCCGGCATCACGAAGAACCGGGCAAGCGTGCCCTGCGCGTTGACCCGCAACAGGCCCTTGGGCGCGGTGTCGAGAAAGGCGCCGTCGGCTTCTTCCAGGTCGGCCAGCAGGCGCACGCAGCGCTGGTAATGCGCCTCGCCGTCGTGCGTCAGGCGCACCTGCCGCGTCGTGCGATCGAGCAGGCGCGCGCCCAGCCGGGCCTCCATGCGCTTGATCAGGTTGGTCACCGTGGCCCGCGGAATGCGCAGGTCCTCCGACGCCTTGGAAAAACTGCCGCGCTCCGCGATGCGCACGAACACCTGCATTTCCTGGAAGCGATCCATGCCTATTGCCGCCCGTTGTCCATGGTCTTTGGTCTGTAATCTGAGGTGTGGGGCCTGAGATCCGGAGCCGTAGATCCGGGGTCTGAGATCCGGGGTCTGAGAACCGATCCCATTGTTAAAGCAAATGAAATTATCTTAGCAAAGCAAAGGTAATTATCTTTGCTCAGGAATAGTCGATCATACGTCCCACCCCTTTCGACGGAGAGTTTCCATGAACGACCAAGCCCCCCAGCGCGTTGCCCTCGTCACCGGCGGATCGCGCGGCATCGGCGCCGCCATCGTGCGGCGCCTGGCAAACGACGGCTTTGCCGTCGCCATCAACTGCGCCGCGAGCGAAGCCGAGGCGCAGGCCCTGGCCGCCGAGATCCGCCAGGCCGGCGGACGCGCCCTGGCCGTGCGCGCCGACGTATCCAAGGCGGCCGAGGTCCGCGCCCTGTTCGACGCCGTGCTGGCCGAATTCGGCCGGATCGATGTGCTGGTCAACAGCGCCGGCGTCCTGCAGGTGCTGCCACTGGCCGAGACCAGCGACGAGCTCTATGACAGGACCTTCGACATCAACACCCGCGGCACCTTCAATACGCTGCGCGAAGCCGCCACGCGATTGGCCGATGGCGGCAGTATCGTCAATGTGTCCAGCACCACCGTCGCGCTCAACCTGCCCGGCTACTCGGTCTACATCGCCAGCAAAGCCGCGGTCGAAAGCCTGACGCAGGTCTTCGCCAAGGAACTGCGCGGGCGCCAGATCCGCGTCAACGCGGTGGCGCCCGGCCCGGTCGCCACCGAGCTCTTCTTCAAGGGCAAGAGCCCCGAGCTCATCGAGCACTACACCAAGATGCCGCCCCTGGAACGCCTGGGCCAGCCGGATGATATTGCGGGCATCGTCTCGTTCCTGGCGGGGCCGGACAGCGGCTGGGTCAACGGGCAGATCGTGCGCGCCAACGGCGGCGTGGCCTGAGCAGGCGCCCGCGACGCGGCCTGGCCTATTTCGGCATCGCGTAGCCCAGGTCGCGCAGGTATTGGGTCACGACGGGCTGCCACTTCTGCGGTGAACGGGTAAACAGCAGATGGCCGTTGTTGCCATCGGGCCCCATCCCCATGAAGGTGGCGGCACCGCCCGCGGCGTTGTAGGCGTCCACCCACCGCGTGGGCCAGTCCGCCCCCCAGAAGAGGTCGTTCTCGGCGTAGATCCAGAGCGTGGGCAAGCGGGAAGTCTTGCCATAGGCCGCAAAGGTCTGCTGCAGGCGTTCGGGTCCGCAGGGTTGGCCCGGCGACTTGGCGTCCCCGCCCGCGCCCCCCGCGAAGTTGATGGCGGTACTGACGCCGGGCGGATTCTGCGCCGCCAATGCGATGACGGCGGCCCCGCCCACCGACTGGCCCACCAGCACGACGCGGGAGGGCTCCACGGCCGGGTGTTGCTGCAGCGCCTTGACCACCTGGCCGATCTGGCTGGCGACCCGGTCGAACATCGGCGTGAACTGCCGGTCGTCGCAAGGTCCGCTGTCTTCCAGGTCGGGGCCGCCCGTTTCTCCATAGCCCAGCCGCTGCGGCACGGCGACCACGAAGCCGGCGTCGGTGAAGAATTTGACCGCCTGCGGATACGGCGTGCGGTTCATCTTCGCCCGCTCTGCCGCGCTCGCGCCCCGGCCATGGTTGAGGACCAGCAGCGGATGCTTGCCCGCCGCCGCGGGCACATGCACGCTCACCACCAATTCCCCCGTGACGACGCCGCTGTCCGTGGGCACCGTTACGGGCACTTTCTGCACGCTTGTGCCGCCGCCCGTACCCGTTGATGTGGACGCACAAGCCGTAACCAGCCCGGCCAGGCAGACAAGCGCGAATCGTTCGAGCATGTTCATGTCGTTCCACCTTCTGGATAGGACCACCGTTCAGGGTGCGCAACACGTTACGCCCTCCATCTGGCCTGGACCAGTCGCACGCGCACGGGTGCGGACGGACGATTTCACGGCCCGCGCGGCGCGCTGGGACCGCAGAAGCAACGCAGACACAACGCAGACCCCTCATCCCTACGCATGAACGCGGCGCCCTTGCCGCTTGCGCGCGGCATCGCCCGGAACGCCGCGGATTTGCTGGCCCCCCTCATCCGTTCTACCCATGCGGCCATCCCCTGATGGGGTGAGGCGTCACCGCCAGTTTTGAAATTTTTGATTTGCGCGACCCGGACTTTGATTTACGGAAAAGTCTGGCCAGTTGGACGAGGTTTGCATGAGACGGACTCCGTAAGCCGTGGTTTAGCCTGACCCGGCAGTACTCCGACTCACCTTGATCGATTGGACGAAAGCAATGAATCAACTCATTCATCCGGACTGCCACCCCTTTACCGCAGCAGGCAATCTGAAGCAGATCTCCGCGTTCTACGAGGAGGGACGCCGTGTCATGTGGATGATGCTGCGCGCGCAACCGCGCCCGTGCTTTAACCATGAACTGATCGACGAGATCATGACCCTGGCGCGCGCCGCCAAGGATTCCGGCCTGCCCATCGACTTCTGGGTCACGGGCTCGCTGGTGCCGCAGATCTACAACGTCGGCGGCGACCTGAATTTCTTCGCCGAGGCCATCCGCACCGGCAAGCGCGAAGCGCTGCGGGCCTATGCCCGCGCCTGCGTCGACTGCGTGCACGCCGCGACGCGAGGTTTTGACACGGGCGCCATTTCGCTGGCCATGATCGAAGGCACCGCGCTGGGCGGCGGCTTCGAGGCCGCGCTGGCCCACCACTTCGTGCTGGCGCAGAACAATGCGCGCATGGGCTTTCCCGAGATGGCGTTCAACCTGTTCCCCGGCATGGGCGGCTATTCGCTGGTCGCGCGCCGCTCGGGCATGAAGCTGGCCGAAGAGCTGATCGGCACGGGCGAATCGCACACCGCCGAGTGGTTCCACGGCCGGGGCCTGGTGGACGTGCTGTTCGAGCCGGGCGAGGCCTACAAGGCCACCCGCACCTTCATCGACGTGATGCGGCCCAAGCTCAACGGCATGCGCGCCATGCTGCGCGCCCGCCAACGCGTGCTGAGCCTGACGCGCTCGGAGCTGATGGACATCACCGAGGACTGGGTGGAGGCTGCGTTCTCCATCGACCCGAAGGACCGCGCCTACATGGAGCGGCTGGTGATGGCGCAGAACCGCCGCACGGCGAGCAGTTCGGAGGCCACCGAAGTGGCGACCATGCACTGACCCGGCGATGCGTCGCCGGTTGCATCACGCGATGAGATGCAGCCGGCGGCGCTTGGCCAGCCAGGCGGTGAACTCCTCCGCGGGCATCGGCTTGGCGTACAGATAGCCCTGCTTGGCGTCCACGCCCAGGGTGTCCAGGAAAGCCGTTTCCTCCTGGGTCTCCACGCCCTCGGCGATGACCTTGAGCTCGAGCGTGCGCGCCACCGCGACGATGGCGCGCGCCAGCGCCTGCGACACCGGGTTCTCGTTCACGCCGCGAACGAAGCTGGCGTCGAGCTTGATCGCGTCCAGCGGAATGCGCGCAAGCTGCGACAGCGACGAGTAGCCGGTGCCGAAGTCGTCCAGGTGGACGCGGGCGCCGAGCTGGCGGAACTGCTTGATCAGTTCGATGGCGGCGTCTTCATCGTCGATCAGGCAGCTCTCGGTCAGTTCGATGTCGAGCAGGCAGGGATCGAGGTTCGCATCGTTGATGGCCCGCATGAAATCGCTGACCACGCCCTTGTCGTCGAGCTGGCGGGCGGACATGTTGATGGCGATGCGCAGGTTCAGGCCATCGCGCTTCCAGGCCGCCGCCTGCCGGGCGGCTTCGCGCATGACCCAGACGCCCAGCGGCGAAATGAGGCCTGATTCCTCGGCGTAGGGGATGAAGGTGTCGGGGCCCACCATGCCGCGCTCCGGCGAGCGCCAGCGCACCAGGGCCTCCACGCCGTCGACCTCGCCCGTGCGGCCCACCAGCTTGGGCTGGTAGTAGAGCATCAGGTGGTTCTCGGCCAGCGCCTTGCGCAGATTGGTGTCCAGCCAGACGTAGTCCGCGTTGCGGCGGTCCATCTCGCTCTGGAACACGCGGTACGTGTGGCGGCCCGCTTCCTTGGCGACATACATGGCGATGTCGGCGCTGCGCACCACGCTATCCAGGTCGGCCCCGTGGTCGGGATACATCGCAATGCCGATGGAGCAACTGGTGTAGACCTCGATGAGGCCCTGGCGGAAGGGCTCGCGCAACCGTTCGATGATGCGCTGCGCGGTGGCCTCGAGCTGCCAGGCCTGCGCCTCTTCCTGCAGGACGATGAATTCGTCGCCGCCCAGGCGGGCCAGGGTCTGGCCTTCGGACAGGCAGTTCGAAATGGCGACCGCCACCGCCTTGAGCAGCCGGTCGCCGAAGCCGTGGCCGTAGTGGTCGTTAATGCGCTTGAAATTGTCCAGGTCCAGGAACAGCACCCCGCCGCGCCCTTCCTTGCCGGCCGCCAGCGCGCCTTTGAGCCGCGAAGTGATCGCGTGGCGGTTGGGCAGGTTGGTCAGCATGTCGGTGTTGGCGAGCACGCGCAGGCGCTCCTGCGCCTGGCGTTCCTCGGTGATGTCGGTGCCCGAGCAGATCAGGTAGACCCGCTTTTCGCCGCTGCCGCTGGTGACGAACTTGTTGCGGAACAGGAACAGGCGCGGCCCCTTGACCGTGTTGATGGTGCGCTCGACCTCGTACGACTGGCCCCGCTTGTAGAACTCGGCGATATTGCGGCGCGACGCGACGGCCTCTTCGCGCGTCATGAACATATCGAAGACGCTGCGGCCCACGATGTCCTGTTCGCGCTTGCCGGTGTATTCCTCGCAGAGCTTGTTGAAGCGCTGCACGCGGCCGTTCTGGTCCACGATGGCGATGACCGAATTGGCTTCGGACACGACCGTTTCCGCGAACGACAGGCCTTCGACGAGGTCCTTGGCGACGGAATCGGTGTCGGTGTAGGCGGACGCGGTGCCGGCCCATTCGTTGGGGTTGATCTTGCGCCCGACCAGGTGCAGGTGCAGCAGGTCGCCATACAGCATGATGTCGATGCGCACGCTGGACGTGATGCCCGTCAGGCTGCGCACGGCATCGGCCTGGTCCGGACGCAAGGCCATCGCGATATTGGTGGCGCCTTTGACCGCGGCGAGCTCAATGGCATCGCTATCGGCGGACAAGCGCCAATATGGGCTATACGTACCGAAATGCGTATGCAGGATCGACTTTTCGTCCTGGTTCTCAGTCATTGGTATCCCCCCCGCCGTCCTAAGGCCCGCAAAGCACATTACGGGCTACTGAATTTGGGGTCAACCACCGAGCGGTGCGCCCCGAGGCGATTATTGCGATTTATTGCATAGCGGTCGGCTCGGGTATTGCAACTCTCTGAAATACAGGATTTGTCCCGGCGCACGGGCGGCGGACGGGGAATCGATTATTTCGGTTCTTTTCCGTTGCCATAAAAACGACAACGCCGGAAATCCGTGTCGGATCTCCGGCGCAAGGCGTATATGGCGCGCAACGCGCCGGACGGGGCGGCTTACTCGCCCTTCACGCCGGCTTCGTCGATCACCTTGGTCCAGCGGGCCACCTCGGCCGACACGCGCGCGCCGGCGTCGGCGGGCGTGGTCCAGGTGGCGACGGCGCCCTGGTTCAGCAGCGATGCCTTCACCTCGGGCTTGGCCAGGATCTTCTTGAGCTCGGCGTTGAGCCGCTCGATGACCGGCGCGGGGGTATTGGCGGGCGCCACGATGCCGAACATCGAGCTGACCTCGAAGTCCTTCAGGCCGGCTTCGGCCGCGGTGGGCACGTCGGGCAGCGCATCGACGCGCTGCGGCGAGGTCACCGCCAGCGCGCGCAGCTTGCCGGCCTTGATGTTGGCCTGCGCCGCGGGCACGGTCTCGATCATGCTGAGCACCTGTCCGCCCATCAGGTCGGTCATCGCGGGGCCGCTGCCCTTGTAGGGCACGTGCAGGATGTCGACGCCCGCGGTGCGCTTGAACATTTCGCCGGCCAGATGCTGCGGCGAACCGTTGCCGGCCGAGGCCATGGTCACGTAGCCGGGCTTGGACTTGGCCAGCGCGATGAATTCGGACAGCGTCTTGGCCTGCACCGAGGGATTCACCACGAATACCAGCGGCACCGTGCCCACGATGGCCACCGGCGCGAAGCTCTTTTCCACGTCGTAGGTGACGCGGCCGCGGTACAGCGCCGCGTTGATGGAGTGGCTGGTCAGCGCACCCATCAGCAGCGTGTAGCCGTCGGGCTGGGCCTTGGCCACCTGGTCGGCGCCGATGTTGCCGGCGGCGCCGGCCCGGTTTTCGACCACCACGGTCTGGCCCAGCGCGCCGGTCAGTTCCTGCGCGAGCACGCGGCCGATCACGTCGGTGGCGCCGCCGGGCGGATACGGCACGATCAGGCGCACGGGCTTGTCGGGATAGGCGTCGGCGGACAACGCCGGGGCGGACATGCCGGCGCACAGGGCCAGCAGGGAAAAGAGCACGGCGCGGCGCGGCCGCAGACGCAGGTCTGACATATCAGTCTCTCCAGCCGGGATGGGTATAGGAATGATCGGACGCCCGGTTCGTCAACCGCGCCAGTGTAGGGGGCCAAGCTTGATTGAAGAATCACCATTTTTCTATCGACTGATCTTCCAGACAGATCAATCACAACCCGCTGGATAAACCGCTTGCGGGCCTCGCCACGGGCTGGATATGATGTCGGCCCAGGATTATCAATAATATTATCGGGACTGAAAATGACGGACGAGACCAAGGGCGGCAAGCCCGCCAAGGGCCCCTTTGACAGCGACGGCGCCACCGCGCAGGGCGTCGCCCGCGGGCTCACGAACTACGGCGACAAGGGTTTTTCGCTGTTCCTGCGCAAGGCCTTCATCAAGGGCGCCGGCCTGTCGGACGACGCGCTGGCCCGTCCCATCATCGGCATCGTCAACACCGGCAGCAGCTACAACCCCTGCCACGGCAACGCCCCGCAGCTCATCGAGGCGGTCAAGCGCGGCGTCATGCTGGCGGGCGGCCTGCCGATGGACTTTCCGACCATCTCGGTGCACGAAAGCTTCTCGCAGCCCACCAGCATGTACCTGCGCAACCTGATGTCCATGGACACCGAGGAAATGATCCGCGCGCAGCCCATGGACGCGGTCGTGCTGATCGGCGGCTGCGACAAGACCGTGCCGGCGCAACTGATGGGCGCCGCCTCGGCCGGCGTGCCCGCCATCCAGCTCGTCACCGGCTCGATGCTGACCGGCTCGCACCGCGGCGAGCGCGTGGGCGCCTGCACCGACTGCCGCCGCTACTGGGGCCGCTACCGCGCCGAGGAAATCGACGCCGTCGAGATCGCCGACGTCAACAACCAGCTCGTCGCCAGCGTGGGCACCTGTTCCGTGATGGGCACGGCCAGCACCATGGCCTGCATCACCGAGGCCCTGGGCATGATGGTGGCGGGCGGCGCGTCCGCCCCGGCCGTCACCGCCGACCGCGTGCGCGTGGCCGAGCGCACCGGCGCCACGGCCGTCGCCATGGCGGCGTCGCGCCTGACGCCCGACCGGATCCTGACCGGCAAATCCATCGAGAACGCCCTGCGCGTGCTGCTCGCCATCGGCGGATCCACCAACGGCATCGTCCACCTGACCGCCATCGCCGGCCGCCTGGGCATCGACATCGACCTGGCGGGCCTGGACCGCATCAGCCGCGAGACGCCCGTGCTGGTCGACCTGAAGCCCTCGGGCCAGCACTATATGGAAGACTTCCACGACGCGGGCGGCATGCCCGCCCTGCTGCGCGAGCTGCGCCCCTTCCTGCACCTGGACGCGCTCACCGTGTCCGGCCGCACGCTGGGCGAAGAACTGCACGACGCGCCCCCGCCTTTCAAGCAGGACGTCATCCGCACCGCCGCCGCGCCCATCTATCCGGTGGGCGGCCTGGCCGTGCTGCGCGGCAACCTGGCCCCCGGCGGCGCCATCATCAAGCAGTCGGCGGCCAATCCCGACCTGATGGAGCACGAAGGCCGCGCCGTGGTGTTCGAGGACGCCGAGGACATGGCGCGCCGCATCGACGACGACGCGCTGGACGTGACCGCCGACGATATCCTGGTGCTCAAGCGCATCGGACCGACCGGCGCGCCGGGCATGCCCGAAGCGGGCTACATGCCCATCCCCAAGAAGTTGGCGCGCGCCGGCGTCAAGGACATGGTGCGGATCTCGGACGGCCGCATGAGCGGCACCGCGGCCGGGACCATCGTGCTGCACGTGACGCCCGAGGCCGCCATCGGCGGACCGCTGGCCTATGTGCAGAATGGCGACCGCATCCGCCTGTCGGTGGCCCGGCGCGAAATCGCGCTGCTGGTGGACGACGCCGAGCTGGCGCGCCGCACCGCGGCCCAGCCCATTACCCGGCCCGCCGCCGACCGCGGCTACCGCAAGCTGTTCCTGCAGTCCGTGACGCAAGCCGACCAGGGCGTCGACTTCGACTTCCTGCGCGCGGGCGTCACGCACGACACCGTTCCCAAGAAGTAAGCCATTCTCAGTAAGCCATTCTCGACACGCCCTGCCTCGCCATGAACGCCATCACGCCCGCCGCCCTGCAGGAACCCGCCGCCGACGCCGTCCAGGCGGCCGTGGCCGCGCTGGAAGAAGACATTGTCTTCGGCCGGCTGCACCCCCGCGAACGCCTGACCGAAGACGAGCTGATGGCCCGCTTCGGCATGAAGCGGCATGCGGTGCGCCAGGTGCTGGTCGACCTGGAATTGCTGGGCGTGGTCGAGAAAAAGCGCAACGTCGGCGCGGTGGTGCGCGCGTTTTCCGTGCGCGAGGTGATGGAGTTGTACGCCCTGCGCGAAGTGCTGGAAGTGCACGCCGCCCGCCAGATGCCGCTGCCCGTGCCCGAAGCGCGGCTGGCCGCGCTGGTGGCGGTGCAGCGCGAGCACGACGCGGCGGTGGCCGCGGGCGACGCGCGCCGCGTGTTCCGCAGCAACCAGCGCTTTCACCGCGAATTCTTCGGGCTGCTGGACAACGCGGTGCTGGGCCAGGCCATCGAGGAATACGCGCGCCGCACCCACCCGATCCGCTTCGGCTCGCTGGTGACGGCGGGCCATCGTGAACGCGCGCGCCAGGAGCACTGGACGATGATCCAGGCCTTGCGCGACGGCGACCGGCAGGCGCTGATGACGGTCTGCCGCGACCACCTGATCCCCTCGCGCGACGCCTATCTGGCGTCGCAGCAGGCGTACGCCCAGACCCACGGCGCGACCCTCGCCGCCAGCGCCGCCTCCTGACATCGGCGCAACGCCGCGCGCCCGCGCCGGCAACAATTTGACAAGACCCGCCCCGAATCGGTAATAATAACAATTACTATTTCCCGTAATTCGCATGAGCAGTTGGCCCGCCTCGGCCTGCGAGGCGCCGGCGGCTTGATCAAAAGGTTGGATCTTGAGTACGCCGGGATGCGCCTTCCCCTCCTCCATCGAAACGCTCTATAGCGACCACCACTCGTGGCTGCGCGGCTGGTTGCGCCGCCGCCTGGGCAACGCCGACCAGGCCGAAGACCTGGCCCACGACACCTTCATCCGCCTCTTGAGCAGCGAACGCGTGCCTGCCACGCTGGCCGAACCGCGCGCCTTCCTCACCACCGTTGCCCAGCATCTCGTGTCCAACCACTGGCGCCGCGAAAAGCTGGAGCGCGCGTACCTCGAGGCGCTGGCCCAGGCGCCGCAGGCGGTGTACTGGTCGCCCGAAGACCGGGCCATCGTGCTGGAAACGCTGCTGGAGCTGGACCGCCTGCTCGACGGCCTGCCGGCCCTGGTGCGGCGCGCCTTCCTGCTGTCGCAGCTGGAGGGACGCACCCATGCCCAGGTGGCCGAGACGCTGGGCATCTCGATCCCGACGGTCAAGCGTTACCTCGTCAAGGCCTTGCAGCGCTGCTGCTTTGCCGACCTTACCTTTACCCGATGAGCCGCATGGCCGCCTCGCCCTGGTACCGGAGCACGCGCGATGCCGGCGCCCTGTCGCCCGCCGTGGCGCAACGCGCGCTGGAATGGCTGGTGGAACTGCAGGGCGACGCGGTCGCGCCGGAGACGGTGCGCGAATGGGCGTCCTGGCGCGCCGCGCACCCGGACCATGAACGGGCCTGGCTGCGCATCGAATCCGTCCAGGGCACGCTGCAGCCGCTCGCCGGCGCGGCGGGCGCCGCCATCGCGCAGGCCGCGCTTGCCGCGCCCGCCTGTGCGCAGCGCCGGCGCGCGCTGAAGGCCGTGAGCGTCCTGGCGATCACGAGCGGCGCGGCCTGGGGCGTCGGCCAGGTCACGCCCTGGCGCGAATGGACATCGGACCACCGCACGGCCGTGGGCGAACGCCGCGGCCTGACCCTGCCGGACGGCACACGCGTCGTGCTGAACACGGACAGCGCCATCGACGTGCGCTACGACGCCCTGCAGCGCCGCGTGGCGCTCATCGCGGGCGAGATCCTGATCGCGACGGCACCCGACACGGCTGGGCCGGCGCGCCCCTTCCTCGTCGAAACCCCCCATGGCACGGCGCGCGCGCTGGGCACCGAATACACCGTGCGGCTGCTGGGCGCATCGACCGAGGTCAGCGTCTTCCAGGGCGCGGTCCAGATCCAGCCGCGCAACGACGCCAACCCCGGACTGACCCTGCAGGCGGGCCTGCGCGCGCATTATTGGGCGCGCGGCGTCGACCAGCCGGCCGCGGCCGAGGAAAACCAGATCGCCTGGAAGGACGGCTTCATCGTAGCGCGCGGCATGCGGCTCGATGACTTCATCGCCGAGCTGGGACGGTATTGCCGGGACACGCTCAGTTGCGATGCCGCCATCTCGGGTCTTCGGCTGTCGGGCTCGTTTCCCGTCAACGACGTGGACAAGGTGTTGGCCGCGCTCAGCGCCACCCTGAACATCCGCGTGCAAGCGGAAACCCGCCTGTGGCGCGGGCGGCGCCTGCACCTGATCGCCGGACCCGAGGCGGCACGCCCTTCGGCGCTGTTACAAAAAAGCTGATCCGTTTTGCGATCTGGGGGGTCATGACAGGTGAGCACACAGCAACCTCACCTCTCTGAAAGGCCAGTACATGACCCACGTCCGGGCGCCCAAGCGCCAGTCCCCTCGATTCCTGCGGCGCGCCGCCACGGCGCGCCTGGCCGGACGCATCGCCACCGCCTCGCTGCTGGCGGCGCCGGTCCTCGGCGTTCCAACCGCGGCCCACGCGCAGGCCGCCGCGACCCGCAGCTATGACATTCCCGCGGGCACGCTCGAGGACGCGCTGGGCCGCTACGGACGCGAAGCTGGCATCGTGCTGTCGTTCCGGCCCGATGTGACCGCCGGCCTGCAAAGCAACGGCCTGCGGGGCAACTACGGCGTGCGCGGCGGACTGGACGCGCTGCTGGCCGGCACCGGCATCCGGGTGCTGCCGCAGGCGAACGGCAGCTATGTGCTGGACCGTCCCGCGGGCGCGGGGATCGCGACCACGCAACTGCCCGCCGTGACGGTGACCGCCTCGGCCGCCGATCCCGCCCTGCCCGCGCCCTTTGCGGGCGGCCAGGTGGCGCGCGGCGGCGGCCTGGGCGTGCTGGGCACGGCCGACATCATGGACACACCGTTCAGCACCACCAATTACACCGCGCAGATGATCGAGAACCAGCAGGCCCGCACGCTGGCCGACGTGGTGATCAACGAGTCGTCGGTGCGCACCACGACCTCCAGCGGCGGCTTTTCCGACGAGTTCCAGATCCGCGGCTTTTCCGTGTCGGCCGGCGACGTGGGCCTGAACGGCCTGTACGGCCTGGCCTCCGCCAGCCGCATGCCCGCCGCCATGATGGAGCGCGTGGAAGTCCTGAAGGGCCCCGGCACGCTGATGAACGGCATCGGCCCCAGCGGCAGCATCGGCGGCGGCATCAACATCGTCACCAAGCGCGCGGGCGACGAGCCCCTGACCCGGCTGACCACCACGTACCAGAGCAAGTCGCAGCTGGGCGGCCAGCTCGACATGGGCCGGCGCTTTGGCGAGAACAACGAATGGGGCATCCGCGTCAACGGCGTGTACAACAACGGCGACACGACCATCGACGAGGGCAAGCAGGAGCAAGGCGTGGGCGCGCTGGCGCTGGACTATCGCGGCGCGCGGCTGCGCTGGTCGCTGGACGCCTACACGCAGCACGAGGACATCGACAATTTCCGGCCGCAGATCGGGTTCCAGTCGAACGTGACCTCGCTGCCGTCGCCGCCGTCGGGCCACCGCAATTTCTACCCTGGCACCGAGCTCACGCTCAACGATTCCACCGTCGCCACGCGTCTTGAATACGACATCAACGACCACCTGATGGTCTATGGCGCGACCGGCTACCGCTATGGCACCGCCGAGCAGACGTTCCCGTCCGGCCCCGCCGATGCGCTGGGCAACTTCACGGTGACGAACGCCTACTACGATTCGTACTCGCGCACCTGGACGGGCGACGTCGGCCTGCGCGCGCGCTTTGACACCTGGGGCGTCGGCCACACCCTGACCCTGTCCGCCACGCGCCTGGACCAGGAATCCGGCAACGCCTACGTCACGTCCGGCACCTCGGTGCCGTCCAGCATCTTCCGTCCCGCGCCGCTGCCCCCGGTCACCGCCGACCGCGGCGCGCCGCAGAAGGCGTCCAAGACCGAGCTGACCAGCTACACCCTGACCGACACGCTGTCCTTCGCCGACGACACCCTGCTGATCACGGGCGGCCTGCGCGACCAGCGCGTGGCCCTGGACAACTATTCGACGGCCACCGGCGCGCGCACCAGCTCGTATGACGAAAGCGCGATCTCCCCGGTCGCGGGCATCGTGTTCAAGCCCATTTCCAACGTCTCGCTGTACGGCAACTTCACCTCGGGCCTGACCCGCGGCGGCATCGCGCCGGCCACCGCGGCGAACGCCGGCCAGGTCTTCGCGCCGTACAAGTCCAAACAGTACGAAGCGGGCGTCAAGGTCGACTGGGGCAAGGTCATCACCAGCGCGTCGGTGTTCCAGATCACGCGTCCCAACTCGATGACCGACCCGGACACCCGGATCTACAGCTTCGACGGCGAACAGCGCAACCGCGGCCTGGAATTGTCGGCCTTCGGCGAAGCCATGCCGGGCCTGCGCATGATGGCCAGCGCCACGTTCTACGACGCGACGCTCAAGCGCACCGCGGGCGGGGTGAACGACGGCAACGAGGCCAACGGCGTGCCGAAGAACACCTTCAACCTGGGCGTGGACTGGGACACGCCGTGGGTGCGCGGCCTGAGCCTGAACGCGCGCGTGATCCACACCTCGTCGATGTATTTCAACGCGGCCAACACGCTGACCCTGCCCTCGTGGACCCGCTACGATATCGGCGCGCGCTACAACACCGAGATCCTGGGCCGCGCCGTGGTGTTCCGCGCCAACATCGAGAACCTTTTCAACAAGGACTACTGGCTGGCCAGCGGCTCCTACGCCACGGTCGCCGCGCCGCGCACGTTCCTGCTGTCGGCGCAGATCGACTTCTAGGCGCCACGGACCTCCAGCGGCGAACCGCGGCCGGCGCCGCGGATTGCCCAGCTTGCGCCAACGACAGCCGGCCCCTGCACAGGGGCCGGTTTTTCATTGGCGCGGCGGGGCCGCCACGTATTCCCGCAGGGTCTGCACCAGCGCCACGGCAGCGGGCGACAGGCTGCGGTTGCGCGCGGTCACCAGGCCGATGGAGCGCTCGGCCACCGGCCCGGTCAGGCGCCGCTGCACGATGCCGTTCTGCGCCACCGCCCCCGCCGCGATCTCGGGCAGCGCCGCGACCCCGAATCCGCATTCCACCATCGCCACGATGGTGGTCAGGTGCTCGGCCTCGAAGGCGGGCGCAAAGCGGATGCGGTTCTGCAGGAAAGCCCATTCCGTGTACTGGCGCACGCTGCTCGGATGCACCATGGACACGTGCTCGGCGCCCGCCGTATCGGCCCAGCGCAGCGGCCCCTTGGACCGCGCCAGCGGGTGCGCCTCGGGAATCAGCAGGATGAAACTGTCGGACATCAATGGCACGTAATGCAGGTCCGCATGCTGCGGATCGGCCGCGGTCAGCGCAAAGTCCACCTCGCCGGCGCGGACCAGGTCGAACGCCGGGCCGGACAGCGTATCGCGCACCTTGAGCGCGACGTGCGGATGCGCCTGGCGATAGGCCATCAGCACACGCGGCAGCAGCCGCGCCGCAAGGGACGGCAGCGCCGCCACCGACACCTGCCCCTGCTCCGCGCTGGAAATGCCGCCCACGGCGGCAATGGCGTCGCGAAACGCCGCCTGCAGGGTCGCGGCCTGCTGCAGGAAGACCTCGCCCGCGGCCGTCAGCCGCACCGTGCGCGTCGTGCGGTCGAACAGGCGCACGCCCAGCGCGTCCTCGATCCGCTGGACCTGCGTGGACAGCGCGGACTGCGACAGATGAAGCTGGCCGGCGGCCTGCCGGAAATTGAGGGTGCGTCCCAGCACCAGCGTCGTGTCGATGTCGCGCATCGACAGATTGATCTGCATGATTCGTCCCCCACCTCAAGCATGGATTTATTGATCTGATTGGCCGATCATTCTATTCAAAAATTCTGATTCATCAATCAACCGCGCTTCTCTACACTCGCCCCCAAGCAGGGTTTCAGAACCAGGAGAACAGCATGCAGAAGGACGCAAAGGCGCTGCCCAACCCGGGCGCGGCGCATGCGGTGGTGGTGGGCGGCGGCACGATGGGCGCCGATGTCGCGGTGGTGTTGACCCGCGCGGCCTGCCGCACGACCGTGATCGAATCGAATGCCGACAGGGCGGCCGGCCTGCCCGCGCGGGTGGCCGAAAACCTGAAGACCATCGGGCGCGAGGCGAACGCCGCACTTCTGGCCACCGCGCCCTCGCTGGACGAGGTGGACTGGTCCACAGTGGACCTGGTCATTGAATGCATCCCCGAGCGCCTGGACATCAAGCAGGCGCTGTTTGCCGACCTGGCGCGACGCGCCCGGCCCGACGCCATCCTGGCCAGCAACAGCTCCAGCTTTCCGATCAGCGCGATCAGCCAGGGCCTGGACATCCGGGGCCGCATGCTGGGCCTGCACTTCTTCATGCCGGCCCACCTGGTGCCGCTCGTCGAGGTGGTGCTGGGCGAGGCCAGCGACGACGCCTGCGCCGACACGCTGATCGCCTTCATGCGGCGCTGCGGCAGCGTGCCGGTCAAGGTGAAGCAGGACCTGCCGGGCTTTCTGGCGAACCGCCTGCAGCACGCGCTGTCGCGCGAGGCCTTCGACCTCATCGACCGCGGCATCGCGTCGCCGGAGGACGTGGACGCCGCCGTGCGTTTCGGTTTCGGCTTCCGGTTCCTGGCCGCGGGCCCCGTCATGCAGCGCGACCACGCCGGCATCGACGTGCACGCCGCGGCCGGCGCGACCATGTACCCGACGTTCTGCAACGCCGACCACCCGGCGCGCTGCCTGACCGAACGCGCGGCCGACGGCCGCCACGGCATGAAGACCGGCGAAGGCTTCTATGCCTGGACGCCGGAAACCATCGCGGCCGAACGCGCCCGCTACGACAGGCTGCTGCGCGCCGGCCTGGACCTGATCGCTCCCGAACTGCCGGAGATCCAGCCTTGAACGCTTCCGTCCCGCCGCGCACCGCGCTGGCCGATTCCCCCGTCATCATCACCGTCGCGCCCAACGGCGCCTACAAGAAGACCGCCGACCACCCGGCCGTGCCGCTGACCGCGGCCGCGCTGGCGTCGGAAGCGCGCGCCTGCCTGGAAGCCGGCGCCGCCATGATGCACATGCACGTCAGAAAGCCCGACGGCAGCCATCTGCTGGATGCGCAGGCCTATCGCGATGCGCTTGCCGCGGTGCATAAGGCGGTCGGCGACGAACTGCTGGTGCAGGTGACCAGCGAAGCCGCCGGCGTCTACCAGGCCGCCGAACAGATCGCGATGGTGCGCGAGCTGCAGCCCGAGGCCGTCTCCATCGGCCTGCGCGAGATTGCCGTGCCCGGCATTGCCGAGGCGGACCTCGCCGCGTTCTTCGCGTGGCTGGCCGAGCGCCGCGTGATGACGCAGATCATCCTGTACGACGACGCCGACGTGCGCCGCTGGCTGGCGCTGCGCGCGCGCGGGCTGGTGCCGCCCGGCGCGTGGTCGGTGCTGTTCGTGCTGGGCCGCTACAGCGCGGGCCAGACGTCGTCCGCCTACGACCTGCTGCCTTTTCTCGCGGCCTATGACCACGCGCTGCCCTGGGCCATCTGCGCCTTCGGCCCCGAGGAAAACGCCTGCGTCACGACCGCCGCGGCTTTCGGCGGCCATATGCGGGTCGGGTTCGAAAACAACCTGAAGCTGCGCGACGGCACGATCGCGCCGCACAATGCCGCGCTGGTGGCGCAGGCCGCACAGGGCGCGCGCGCGCTGGGCCGGCCGCTTGCCACCGCCGCCGACGCGCGGCGGATCTACGGGGCCATCGGCTGACCTGCCCGCCCTGTGACGCCGGGCGTTGCGCCCGCCCGGCGTCCCTGCGTCCATTTCCCTGCACCGGGCGCATTGCGCCGTGATGACAGTTTTTCGCTGTGCCGCAACATTGACGCTGCGCAAAGTCCTCTGCTAAAAGTTCCGCATCCGCACGTTCTTCGCAATACCCCTGAAAGTTCCAACTGAGAGGTGGTGTGTGCAAAACGAGTCTGATGGCTATACAAAAGCCCAGGAACTCCGAAGTTTCCTGTTCCTGGCGGCAGTCATGGCCCCGGTGTTGGCGGTTCTCATCGTGGCCGGCTACGGTTTTGCCGTCTGGATCTACCAGATGTTCGCAGGCCCCCCGGGAAGCTGATGCAGCCCCTGCGCCCCCCCTCCCCCCAAGCTCAGCCCTCCTCCGCATCCTGTAGCGCGGCGCCCGAGCTGCATATCGCCAGCATGGTGGTGCACGCCATGCCGCGCCGGCTGACCGACGTGCGCGCCGCGATCCAGGCGATCGCGGGCGCGGAAATCCATGGCGCTTCCGACACCGGCAAGCTGGTGGTCACCCTGGAAGCCTCCTCCACGGACGACATGATGGCGCAGATCTCCGCGATCCAGCGCCTGGATGGCGTACTGGCGTCGGCGCTGGTCTTCCAGGCCGCGGATACGCTGGACGCGATGAATCAGGAGATCGACGATGGCCATCGCCCGTAGGGAATTCATCAAGCAGTCCGCCGTTGCCGCCGCAGCCACCGTGGCCGGCATCCCGATCGTGGGCTACACGCAGAACATCGTCACCGAATCCGAGGCCGCCAAGCTGAAATGGTCCAAGGCGCCCTGTAGGTTCTGCGGGACCGGCTGCGGCGTGAACGTCGCGGTCAAGGACAACCAGGTCGTGGCCACGCACGGCGATTTCAATGCCGAGGTCAACAAAGGCCTGAACTGCGTGAAGGGCTATTTCCTGTCCAAGATCATGTACGGCAATGACCGGCTGACCACGCCGCTCTTGCGCATGAAGGACGGCAAGTACGCCAAGGACGGCGAATTCGCGCCCGTGTCCTGGGACACCGCGTTCGACGTGATGGCCGAGCAGTTCAAGCGGGTGCTGAAGGACAAGGGCCCCACCGCGGTCGGCATGTTCGGATCGGGCCAGTGGACCGTCTGGGAAGGCTATGCCGCGCTCAAGCTGATGAAGGCGGGCTTTCGGTCCAACAACCTGGATCCCAACGCGCGCCATTGCATGGCGTCCGCGGCAGTCGGCTTCATGCGCACCTTCGGGGCGGACGAGCCCATGGGCTGTTACGACGACATCGAGAACGCCGACGCCTTCGTGCTGTGGGGTTCGAACATGGCCGAGATGCACCCCATTCTGTGGACGCGTGTGACGGACCGGCGGCTGTCCGCGCCCAAGACCAAGGTGGCGGTGCTGTCCACCTTCGAGCACCGCTCGTATGAGCTGGCCGACCTGACGCTGACCTTCACCCCCCAGACCGACCTGGCGATCCTGAACTACATCGCCAACCACATCATCCAGACCAAGCGGGTGAACCGCGAATTCGTGGCCAAGCACACCGTGTTCCGCGAAGGCAACACCGACATCGGCTACGGACTGCGTCCGGACCATCCCCTGCAGAAGGCGGCCAAGAACGCCGACAAGGCGGGCGGGTCCAAGCCGATCACCTACGAGGAATTCGCCAAGTTCGTCTCCAGTTACGACCTGGACTACACCGCCAAGCTGACGGGCGTGCCGAAGAAGCAGCTCCAGGACCTGGCCGAGCTCTACGCGGACCCCAAGGTGCGCGTCACCTCGTTCTGGACCATGGGGTTCAACCAGCACACCCGCGGCGTGTGGGCCAACAACATGGTCTACAACATCCACCTGCTGACGGGCAAGATCTCGACGCCGGGCAACAGCCCGTTCTCGCTGACCGGCCAGCCCTCGGCCTGCGGCACGGCGCGCGAGGTCGGGACGTTCTCACACCGCCTGCCCGCCGACCTGGTCGTCACCAATCCCAAGCACCGCGCGCATGCCGAAGAGATCTGGCAACTGCCCGCGGGCACCATCCCCGACAAGGTCGGCGCCCATGCCGTGCTGCAGAACCGCATGCTCAAGGACGGCAAGATCAACGCCTATTGGGTGATGGTCAACAACAACATGCAGGCGGCCGCGAACCTCATGAACGAAGGGTTGCCGGGCTATCGCAATCCCGACAACTTCATCGTGGTGTCGGACGCCTACCCCACCGTCACGACCATTTCGGCCGACCTGATCCTGCCGGCCGCCATGTGGGTGGAAAAGGAAGGCGCCTACGGCAACGCCGAACGCCGCACCCAGTTCTGGCATCAGCTCGTCAATGCGCCAGGCGACGCGCGCTCGGACCTGTGGCAGTTGATGGAGTTCTCCAAGCGCTTCAAGGTCGAGGAAGTGTGGCCGGCCGACCTGCTGGCCAAGAAGCCCGAGTACCGGGGCAAGACCCTGTTCGACGTGCTGTTCGCCAATGGCAAGGTCAACAAGTTCCCCAATACCGAGCTCAACGCCGACTATGAGAATCAAGAGGCCAAGGCCTTCGGCTTCTATGCGCAAAAGGGCCTGTTCGAGGAATACGCGGAGTTCGGCCGCGGCCACGGCCACGACCTTGCGCCCTTCGACACGTACCACGAGGTCCGCGGCCTGCGCTGGCCCGTGGTCAACGGCAAGGAGACGCTCTGGCGCTACCGCGAAGGCAGCGACCCCTACGTGAAGGCGGGCGCGGGGTTCGAGTTCTATGGCAACCCGGACGGCCGCGCCGTGATCTACGCCTTGCCCTACGAGCCGCCCCCGGAGTCGCCGGACGAGGAATATCCGTTCTGGCTGTCCACCGGCCGGGTCCTGGAGCACTGGCATTCGGGATCGATGACGCGGCGCGTTCCCGAACTGTACAAGGCGTTTCCCAATGCGGTCTGTTTCATGCACCCGGACGACGCCCAGGCCATGGGACTGCGCCGGGGCGTGGAGGTCGAAGTCGTCTCGCGGCGCGGCCGGATGCGCACGCGGCTGGAAACGCGGGGACGCGACAAGCCGCCGCGCGGCCTGGTCTTCGTGCCCTGGTTCGACGCCGGACAGCTCATCAACAAGGTCACCCTGGACGCCACCGATCCGATCTCGTTCCAGACCGACTTCAAGAAATGCGCCGTAAAGATCGTCAAGGTCTGAGCCCGGGAGACAGCCATGAAGAATCGCGTCACCGCAATCGCGCTTTGCGCCCTGCTCGGCTCGGCCGCCTGGGCGGCCCCGCCCTTCGAGGTGGTGGATCCGATGCGCGGCCCCACGCCCGTGGCGGACGAGACCGACCCGCCGCTCATCAGCCCCATCGAGAACAAGGACATCAAGCGGATGCGCACGTACTCCATGCAGCCGCCCACCATCCCGCACAAGATCGATGGCTATCAGATCGACAAGAACTTCAATCGCTGCCTGACCTGCCACGCGCGCGTCAACACGGAAGAGACGCAGGCCCCGCCGCTCAGCGTCACGCACTACATGGACCGCGACAGCAACGTGCTGGCCGAGGTGTCGCCGCGGCGCTATTTCTGTGTGCAATGCCACGTGCCGCAGGCCGAAGCCAAGCCGCTCGTGGCCAATGACTACCAGGACATCGACGTGATCCTCAAGCGCCTGACCGCTCCGGCGTCCGACAAGAAGTAAGGGACAGGAGCCCGTCATGGTCAAGCTCATCAAGCGATACTGGAACATCATCCGCCGGCCCAGCGTGCATTTCAGCCTGGGGTTTCTGACCGTGGGCGGATTCATTGGCGGCATCCTGTTCTGGGGCGCGTTCAACACCGCCATGGAGCTGACGAACACCGAGAAGTTCTGCACCGGCTGCCACGAAATGCGCGACAACGTCTACGCGGAACTCAAGGGCACCATCCACTTCACCAACCGCTCGGGGGTGCGGGCGCTGTGTTCGGACTGCCACGTGCCGCACAACTGGACCGACAAGATCGCGCGCAAGATGCAGGCGTCCAAAGAGGTCTGGGGCAAGATCTTCGGCACCATCGACACGCGCGAGAAGTTCGTCGACAAGCGGCTGGAGCTGGCCCAGCACGAGTGGGCGCGCTTCAAGGCGAACGACTCGCTGGAATGCCGCAACTGCCACAACTACGAATACATGGACTTCACCCGCCAGAGCGTGCGGGCGCAGAACATGCATTCCACGTACCTGGCCGACAAGTCCAAGACCTGCATCGACTGCCACAAGGGCATCGCCCACACGCTGCCGCACATTCCGCCTGGCCAGACCTCCCAAGCGACGCCGCCGGCCAGGGCGTCCCAAGAGGTGGCCAATGCGGCCCGCTGACGCGCCGTCCCCGGTGCTCTGCGCGCGCGGACTGGTCAGCCGGCGCGGCGTACCGGGCGGGCCTGCCCCCCTGGATTTCGACCTGCACGCCGGCCAGTTGCTGAACGTGCAGGGGGCCAACGGCAGCGGCAAGACCAGCCTGCTGCGCATGCTGGCGGGCCTGCTGCGGCCGCTGGCGGGCGCCGTGTTCAACGCGGACGGCGACGTCCGGCGCGATCCGGCCGCGCACTACGCGCGCACCGCCTACCTGGGCCATGGCAACGGCCTGTCCGGCGACCTGACCGCGCTGGAGAACCTGCGTTGCGCCCTGCACGTGGCCGGCACGCCGCACGCCGACGCCGCGATCGCCGCCTGCCTGCGCACGTGGCGGCTGGACGCCTGCCTGCATGCGCCCGCCGCCCGGCTGTCGCAGGGCCAAGGCCGCCGCCTGGCGCTGGCTGCCGTGGTGCTGGGGGCCAAGCCCCTGTGGCTGCTGGACGAGCCCGACGCGGGCCTGGACGCAGCCAGCCTGGAGCAACTGCGGCAGGCCCTGGAGGCGCACCTGGCGGCGGGCGGCGCGGCTGTCGTCGCCTCGCACCGGGCGCCGGCCACCTGCGCCTCCCATACCCAAACCCTGAACATGGATGACTACGCGGATGCTGGCTACGCTGTCTCAGTTGGCGCTGCGTGAGATCCGGCTGGCCTGGCGGCGACCGGCCGACACGCTGGGCGCGACGCTGTTCTTCATCGTCACGGGTTCCCTGTTCCCGCTGGCGGTAGGGCCCGAGCCCGCGCTGCTGCTGGCGATGGGACCGGGCGTGCTGTGGGTCTGCGCCTTGCTCGGCATCCTGCTCAGCCTGCAGCGCCCCTTTGCGCAGGACTACGACAGCGGCGCGTTGGAACAGTTGCTGGTGTCGCCGCATCCGCTGCCGCTGCTGGTGGGCGTGAAGCTGGGCGCGCACTGGTTCAGCACCTGCCTGCCGCTCATTCTTGCCAGCCCGGTGCTGGCCCTGCAGTTCGGCCTGGCGCCGCACGCCATCGGCATCCTTGTGCTGTCCCTGCTGCTGGGAACGCCCACGCTGGCGCTGGTGGGCGGCCTGGGCGCGGCGTTGACGCTGGGACTGCGCGGCGGCGCGCTGCTGCCGCTCGTGGTGCTGCCGTTGTACGTGCCGGTGCTGATCTTCGGCGCGGGCGCCGTGTCGGCCACGCACGCCGGTTTGAGCGCGGGACCGCAGCTCTCGTTGCTGGGCGCGGGCCTGTGCCTGGCGATCCTGCTCTGCCCCTGGAGCGCATCGGCGGCGCTGCGCGTGGCGCTGGACTGAGGGTTCCATGCACATCCCCCCATCCGCCTTCGGCTCCCCCCACCCCGCCCCACCACGCGCGCGCTGGCTGCGCTACGCCTCGCCCGCGGTGTTTTACCCGCTGGCCGGCCGGATGATTCCGTTCCTTGCCGTGGGCGCCGCCCTGCTCGCGGCCGCCGGGCTGTACACGGGCCTCGTGGCCGCGCCCGTGGACAGCCAGCAGGGCGAGGTCTATCGCATCCTTTTCATCCACGTGGCGGCGGCGTGGATGTCCATGTTCCTGTACCTGGTCATGGCGGGCTACGCCGCGCTGGGGCTCATCTTCAACACGCGGCTGTCGTTCATGATGATGCGCGCGCTGGCGCCCACCGGCGCGCTGTTCACGTTCCTGACCCTGTGGACGGGCGCGCTGTGGGGCAAGCCGACGTGGGGCGCATGGTGGGTGTGGGATGCGCGGCTGACGTCCGAGCTGATCCTGCTGTTCCTGTATCTGGGATTCATGGCCCTGCAGGCCGCCACCGACGACACGCAGCGCGCGGACCGGGGCGGCGCGATCCTGCTGCTGGCGGGGGTGGTCAACGTACCCATCATCTATTTCTCGGTGCAGTGGTGGAGCACGCTGCATCAGGGCGCGTCCATCAACCTGACTGCCGCGCCCAGCATGGCGCGGATCATGGTCACCGCCATGCTGCTGATGGTCGCCGCCTTCTGGCTGTACAGCGCGGCGGTGGCGCTGGCGCGCGTGCGCGGCATCATCCTGGAGCGCGAGCCCGGCGCCGTGCAGGCGGGCGGCGAGATGGCAGCGAGGCAGACCGGCCCGCGCGGCGCGCGCACGGAGGCAAAATGAGCTGGGAAACCCTGTTTTCGCTGCAGGGCCACGGCCCGTACATCCTGGGCGCCTACGGCGTCACCATCCTGCTGATGGGGTGGGAGGCGCTGTCGCTTTGGCGGCGCGCGCGCCGCGCCCGGCGGCAGCGGGACGAATCCGGCAGTCTCGCCGGCAGGACCCGTCCATGAGCCCGCGCAAGCGCCGCGCGCTCGCCGTCCTGGGCGGCCTCGTCCTGCTGGGACTGGCCACCGCGCTGGTGCTCAACGCCCTGCAATCCAATCTGGTGTTCTTCTTCAGCCCGACGCAGGTGGCGGCCCGCGAGGCGCCCAGCCAGGGGAGCTTTCGCGTGGGCGGCCTGGTTGAACAGGGTTCGCTGCGCCGCGAGGCCGACGGCCTGACCCTGCGCTTTGCCGTGACCGACACAGCCCACGCCGTGCCCGTCGCCTACCAGGGGCTGCTGCCCGACCTGTTCCGCGAAGGCAAGGGCGTGGTCGTGGCCGGCAAGATGGGCCGTGACGGCGTATTCCGCGCCACCGAGGTGCTGGCCAAGCACGACGAGAACTACATGCCGCCGGAAGCCGCCGCGGCGATCAAGCAGGCGGAGGCGCGATGATTCCCGAGATCGGTCTCTTCAGCCTGATCCTCGCGCTGCTGGTGGCGCTGGCGCAGGGCATCCTGCCGCTCATCGGCGCGGCCGCCGGCTGGCAGGCGGGGCTGCGCGTGGCGCGGCCTGCCGCCATGGGCCAGTTCGCCCTTACGGCGCTGGCCTTCGCCTGTCTGGCATGGTCCTTCGTGCACAACGACTTTTCCGTGCTGTACGTGGCCGCGAACTCGCACGCCGACCTGCCGCCCGCATACCGCTTCGCGGCAGTCTGGGGCGGGCACGAAGGGTCGCTCCTGCTGTGGCAGACCCTGCTGACGGCCTGGACGCTGGCCGTGGCGCTGTGCAGCCGGCGGCTGCCTCTGGCCTTCGCCGGCCGCGTGCTGGCGGTCATGGGCTGGATCAGCGTGGGCCTGCTGCTGTTCATGCTGTTCCTGTCCAACCCGTTCGAACGCCTGATTCCGCCCGCCATGGCGGGCCGCGACCTGAATCCGCTGCTGCAGGACCCGGGCATGATCGTGCATCCGCCCATGCTGTACATGGGCTATGTGGGCTTCTCGGTGGCATTCGCCTTCGCCATCGCCGCGCTCCTGTCGGGCGAACTGGACGCGCTGTGGGCGCGCTGGGTGCGCCCCTGGACCCTGGCCGCGTGGACGTTCCTCACCATCGGCATCCTGCTGGGCAGCGCCTGGGCCTATTACGTCCTGGGCTGGGGCGGCTGGTGGTTCTGGGACCCGGTCGAAAACGCCTCTTTCATGCCCTGGCTGGCGGGCACGGCGCTGATCCATTCGCTCATCGTCACCGAGCGGCGCGGCGCGTTCCGCAGCTGGACCGTGCTGCTGGCCATCTGCACGTTCTCGCTCAGCATCCTGGGCACGTTCCTGGTGCGCTCGGGCGTGCTGACCTCGGTGCACGCCTTCGCGGTGGACCCGAGCCGGGGCCTGTACATCCTTGCCTTCATGACGGTGATCGTGGGCGGATCGCTTGCGCTGTATGCCTGGCGCGCGCCCTCGGTCGGGCTGGGCGGCGGCTTTTCGCTGCTGTCGCGCGAATCGCTGCTGCTGTCGAACAACGTGGTGCTGACGGTCGCGGCGGGCTCGGTGCTGCTGGGCACGCTGTATCCGGTCGTGCTGGACGTCCTGGCCTGGGGCAAGATCTCCATCGGCCCGCCCTATTTCGAAGCCGTGTTCGTGCCGCTGATGACGCCTGCCCTCTTCCTGATGGGCGTGGGCCCGGTCGCGCGCTGGAAGCAGGCCGAGGTCCCCGACCTCGCCAGGCGGCTGAAGGCGGCGTTCGGGGTCAGCGTGCTGACGGCGGTGCTGGCGCCGCTGGCCATGCCCGGGCCGCCGCGCTTCGGATCGCCGATGATCGTGCTGGGCCTGTGGCTGGCCGCCTGGCCCATCGCCAGCGCCGCCGCGCACGCGTGGCAGCGCATTACGGATGGCGAAGGCGAGGTGCTGCGGCGGCTGGCGCGCCAGCCGCGCTCCTGGTACGGAATGCTGCTGGCGCACGCGGGCGTGGGCGTCTTCATCGCGGGCGTCACGCTGGCCAACGGCTACGAAGTCAAGCGCGAGCTGCGGCTGGAGGTGGGCGCGTCCCACGAAGCGGGCGGCTACGGCTTCACGTTCGCCGGCATCGGCCCGGCCGCCGGACCCAACTACAGCGCGCAGCGCGCCGTCTTTCGCGTCACGCGCGACGGCAGGCCGGTGGTCACGCTGTATCCCGAAAAGCGCCTGTATACCGTGCAGGACATGGCGCTCAGCCAGGCCGACATCGACAGCGGCTTTTCGCGCGACCTCTTCGTGGCCCTGGGCGAACCGGTGGGCGAGAACGCCTGGACCGTGCGCATCCAGGTCAAGCCCTTCATGACCTGGATCTGGACGGGGTGCATCCTGATGGCGCTGGGCGGGCTGCTGGCGGCGGGCGACGGCCGCTACCGGCGTACGCAGCAGGCCGGAGCCGCCGTCCCGCAGGCCCGCGGCGCGGCTGCCGGGCGCGCCGCGCGGGAGGGCTATTGATGCTGCGCTATCTGCTGCCGCTGGCCGCGTTCCTGGCGATGGCCGTGTTCCTGGCGATGGGCCTGTCGCGCGACCCGCGCGCGGTGCCGTCGGCGATGATCGACAAGCCCGCCCCCGCCATCGGGCTGCCCGACCTGCTGGAACCGGGCCGCACGCTGGACGTGGAATCCCTGCGCGGCAAGGTCTGGCTGCTGAACGTGTGGGCCTCCTGGTGCGGTCCCTGCAAGGACGAGCTGCCCGTGCTGCGCGAGGCCGCGCAGCGCCACGGCATCGCGCTCTACGGACTGAACTACAAGGACAAGCCCGACGAGGCGCGCGCATGGCTGGCGCGCAACGGCAATCCGTACCTCGCGTCCGCCAGCGACGCCGACGGGCGGGTGGGCATCGAATATGGCGTCTACGGGGTGCCCGAGACCTTTGTGATCGACGGCGAGGGCCGCATCCGCTACAAGCACCTGGGCCTCATCACGCCCGAACTCTGGCGCACACGCCTGCAACCTGTCATCGAGGCGCTGCAATGACCGCGCCACGTATCCCGCCCCACCCGCCCCACCCGCCACTGCTGCGCCTGCCGTCGGCCGCGTTGCTGATCGCCGTGGCCACCGCGCTGCTGGGCATGCTCCTGGCCCCGGCGGCCCTGCACGCCGAGCCCGCGCCTGTCCCTGTACTGTCCGCCGACCAGGAACAGCGGGCCGACCGGCTGGCGCACGGCCTGCGCTGCCTGGTCTGCCAGAACCAGACCCTGGCCGAATCCAATGCGCCGCTGGCGCTGGACATGCGCAAGCTCATCCGCGACCAGCTTGCCGAGGGCAGGACCGACGCGCAGATCATGCGCTTCTTCCAGGACCGCTATGGCGACTTCGTCCGCTACGACCCGCCCTTCAAGCCGGCCACCTGGCTGCTCTGGCTAGGCCCGTTCGCGCTGCTGGCGCTGGGCTTTCTGGTCCTGGCCCGCACGCTCAAGCGGCGCGCCGGCATGCGCGCGCCGCTGACCGCCGACGAACGCGAGCGCGCCGCCCGCTTCCTGGATTCCGGCTCATGACCACGCTCTGGCTCGTCGTCCTGGCCCTGCTGCTGGCCACGCTGTTCTGCCTGGTGCCCCCGCTGCTGCGCCGCCCGCCGGGTTCGGACGACGCCCCGGGCTTCCCCCCGGACGACGCGTCGGACGCCGGCGTGCGGGCGTTCTATCTGGCCCAACGCGACCAGTTGCGTCGCGACCTGAACGACGGCGCCCTGACGCCGCAGGCGCACGCCCGTGCCGACGAGGAGCTGCAGCGCGCGCTGCTGCAGGACCTTGCCCTGCGCAGCGGCCCCGGCGCGTGCCGGGGCGGACAGCGTGCGGGAATCGCCGCGGCCTGCCTGCTCACCGTGGCCGTCCCGGTCGCCGCCGTGCTGCTGTACGGACAGCTCGGCAATCCCCGCGCGGCGGCCATGCTCGCGCTGCCGCAAGCAGCCGAGCCGCACGCGGCGCAGGCGGGCAACGACATGGCGCTGGCCATCAACGCTTTGGCCCAGCGCCTGCGCGCCGCGCCCGACGATGTCGATGGCTGGTACATGCTGGCCCGCTCCTACGAGACGCTGGGACGCTACAACGATGCGGTGGCCGCCTACCAGCAGGTGCTGCGGCGGGTGCCCGGCCAGCCTGCCGTGCTGGCCGACCTGGCCGACGCGCTGCTGTCGGCGCGGCAGGGTCGGCCCGACGAGGATTCCATCGCCGCCGTCGCGCAGGCGCTGGAGGCGGAACCCGACCAGCCCAAGGCGCTGGCGCTGGCCGGCATGATGGCGTTGCGGCGGGGCGACGCCGCCGAGGCCCTGACGCACTGGGAGCGGCTGCAAGCCCTGCTGCCGCCGGATTCCGAGGCCGCGCGCCAGATCCAGACCAATATCTCGCAGGCGCGCGCCATGGCATCGACGCCGGGCGCGCCGGGGCCCCCCCCGGCGACCTCGCCCTCCGCTGCGCCAGCGGCCACCGCCGCCACCACTGCCGCCGCCACCACCGCCACCACGCCCGCCGCGCCCGCCCGCATCAGCGGCCAGGCCCGCATCGCCGAGGCGCTGCGCGGACAGGTCCGACCGGCCGACACCGTCTTCATCCTGGCGCGGCCGGTGGACGGCCCGCGCATGCCCGTCGCCATCCTGCGGATGCGTGTGGCCGACCTGCCGCACGCCTTCGTGCTGGACGACAGCACGGCGATGTCGCCGGACGCCACCCTGTCGAAGGCGGGTACCGTGCGGGTGGAGATCCGCGTCAGCCCGTCCGGCAACGCCGCCGCCCAGGCCGGCGACCTGAGCGGCGTGCTCAATGACGTGGCCACGCGCGCCGAAGGCCTGGAACTGGTGGCCGACACCGTCGTGCGCTAGCGGCCGCGCCATTGCCGGCGCCGGCCGCGCCGTGCGATCAGGCCCGCTCGATCCGTGCCGGCAGGCCCTGCCGCACCGCCGCGCCCGACACCCAGTCGATCCACACGTTGGCATGCGCGCCGCGCGTGGCGTCGGCAAAGCCCAGGTCGTTCAGGTTGACGCCCGCCCCCAGCGCCGGATCGTGCGGCATCGGCTTGCCGTCCACCACGTGCGCGCGGGCGCCCAGCTCGGTATGGCCGTAGCCATGCTCGATCCCCACCGCGCCCGGCTGCACGCCGTCTCGCAGCAGCGCCAGCCCCGTCACCGAACCGCCCGGCGTCACGATGCGCACCGCGTCGCCGTTGCGGATGCCCAGCCGTTCGCCGTCCTGCCGGTTGATCGACACCGGGTTGTGCGGATGCACCTGGCGCAGGCGGTTCACCCCGATCGACAAAGAGCTCATCAGGTTGGACTTGAACGAACTCAGCAGGAAAGGCCAATCGTCGCGCGGATATTCGTCCCGCACGTCGCGCCCGTCCGCCAGCCGCGTGGGATACCAGGTCGGACAGCCACTGTAGCGCTCGCCCGTCATCGCATGACGAAAGCCCGCCAGTTCCTCGCTCCACACATGCAGCGGCCTGGCGTAGGCGGCGCGCGTGCGGCGCCCCTGCCCTGCGTCCTGCGTCCACGCGTCATCCATCCGGTCAAAGCGGCCGCCGCGGCTCATCAGCATGGCCACCTGCCGCCACTCGCCCGGCTTCAGCATGCTCTGCAGCAGCTCGCGATGGCGGTCCACGCCGGTCAGCGCCATGTCGTCGTCGCTGGCCTCGCCCACCGGGCGTCCCGCCGCGAACGCAATATTGGCCATGCCGCGCAGGAAGAAGTCCTCGGGCGTGTCCAGCGCATACTTGGCGCCTTCCTTGTCGGAGATGGCGCCCGCGCCAAAGCCCGGCATGCCCAGCCGCTTGGCGCAGGCGATGAGAAAGGTCTCCAGGCACACCGGCTCGCCGCTGGCCGTGCGCGCCACACGCGGTTGCACGGCGGGCCAGCGCACGGTGGACGCCTTCGCCACCACGTCCGCCCAGGGCGCCGACACGCCCCAGCTTTCATAGGTGACCGTGTCCGGCACGATGTAATCGGCCAGCGCATTGGTCTCGTTGATGAAGGGGTTGATCGACACCGCCAGCGGCAGGACGGCCGGATCCTTCAACTTCTCCAGCGCCACCTGCTTGAACCCCGCAATGCCGTAGACCGGGTTGCTCATGTGATTGAACCAGACCTTGGCGCGGTACGGGTAGCCCGCCAGCGCGGACGCCAGCATCTCGGAACTGAGCCCCCCGGTGGCCGGATACCAGGGCGCGGCCGCCGGATACGCCGGCTGGCCGGCCGCCTTCTTGCGCTTGAACTCGCTGGATTTCTCGTACGGAAAGCGGTTGCGCGACAACGACACGCCCTTGGGCGTCGCCTTGTTGGCAAAGCCGGCAATGTTGTAGCGCGGCCCCGCGCCGTAGGGCGGGAACGGACCGGCGTCCAGCACCAGGCCGCCCTCCACGTTCAGGTTGCCCACCAGCGTGTTCAACATGGCGATGGCGTAGGCGGTGTAGAAGCCCGCGCCGCTCATGGTGCCGCCGTGCGCATCGGCCACCGCGCGCTTGCCATGGCTGGTAAAGCGCTCGGCCAGCGACGCGATCTTGGCTGCGGGGACGCCGCACAGCGCGGCGTATTCCTCCAGCGTCTTGCGGCGCGCTTCCGCGCGCAGCAGCGTCAGCGACGAGCACACGCGCAGCGATTCGGGGGCGCCCGCCATGCCCGGGGCGGCAATGGCCTCGTCCACGAAAAGCTCAGCCGGCGTCGTGCCCGTGTGCGGCGCCAGCGTGCCGTCCGCCAGGCGCACGACGTACACGTCTTCCCATTTCTCGTCCGCGTCGACGGGGCGCGCCCAGCCCAGGTCCGCACCGCGCAGGAACGCGCCCTGCCGCGGATGGCCGGGTTCGGCCACCACCAGGTGCGTCGCATTGGTCCACGCCGCCTCGCCCGCCGCCTGCATGGCCTGCGGCCCCGGTTGCGCCAGCATGCGCGCGTCGAAACGTTCGTTGTCCAGAATCCAGCGGATCAGGCCCATGGCCAACGCCAGGTCGCTGGCCGGATTGACGGGCACCCATTCATTGCCCGACCCGGCCGACAGGCTGGACGAGGCCGGCAGCACCGGCGACACGACCACGTAGGTGAAACCGGATTCCTGCGGCCGCACGCGCGCTTCGGCCAGTTGCCGCGCCTGGCGCTGAAACGGATTGCCCGCCTGCGCCGGCGCGGCGCCGATGAACAGCCCGAAGCGCGCGTTGTCCCAGTCCGGCTTGCCGTGCGGCATGCCTTTCAGGTCGCCCAGCGCCGCGCCCGCGCCCACGCGGAAGCTCTGCCCGCAATAGGAGCCGTGATTGCTGAAATTGACCGTGCCGAAGGACTGTCCGGCAAAGCGCTGGATCAGCGGCGTGCGCCCTTCGTTGGAAGCGTCGGTGAAAAGAAATTGGTTCACCTTCGCGCCGTACTCCGGATTGGCCGGGTCCAGCGGCGTCTCGCGGTCGAAGATGGCGCGCAGGCCATCGACGTGGCCTTCGCCGAACAGGTCGCCGCCTTCGCAGACCTCCTGGACCAGTTGTTCGAAGGTGATGGTCTGCCACTTGCCCTCGCCCCGCTTGCCGACGCGCTTCATGGGCTGCAGCACGCGAAACGGGCTGTCCAATTGCTCCAGCATGGCCGAGCCGCGCGCGCACGAGGTGGCCCGCCCCTCCAGGCCGTTGTCGCCGCCCAACTGCGCGTAGACGTCGCGCACCGGCGTCTCCATGGCCGCGGGCCGCGTCGTGGCCAGCGGATGATACGGATTGCCAGCGACGCGCAGGATGCGGTTCTGGGTCGTGTCGACCCGCAGCCGCACGCCGCACTGCGTCCAGCAGCCCAGGCAGCTCGACGGGCTGACGATCTGGCCCGGTTGCGCGTCGAACGCGCCCGTCAGCGGATCGATGCGGAACTCCGGCGTGAGCGAGTTGCCCCGCACGGCATGCGCGGTCAGCACGCCGGCGCTGCCCTGCGACAGACCCTTGACCGCCTTCACGACGGTCTCGCCATACCCCGCGGCAAAGGCCGCCATGCCGCCGGCCACCATGCCGCCGCGCATCACCAGCTTGCGCCGGGCCTCATCGTGCGGCACGTCCGGGCCATCATCCGCCGGGCGTCGCTTGTCGTCTTCGTGTTGCTTGTCCATTGCTTTCTTTTCCATGTTCTTGCGTATCGCCGCCCGTTCAGGCGGCCACGGCGCGGGCGCGGGCCGGAAGGATTTCCATGGCCCACGTCACGGCGGTGACCAGCGCCACGCACAGGCCCAGCACGCCCACCATGCCCAGCAGCCCGTCGCTGCCCCAGGGCATCTCGTACAGATACAGTCCCGCGCCGTACTTGGGCACGCCCTGCACGCTCATGAAGACGACCCAGCGGAAGATCCACGCCGCGCCCAGCATCGTCAGCGCCAGCGCGGCGGACGGCAGGGGCGCGGCCAGCGTGCGCGACGGACGCTGCAACAGCGCGACGATGCAGAACGCAGTCATCACCGCGCCGGCCAGGCTGAGACGCCAGACCGGGAACGCCGCGAACAACCGGAGCGCCGCGTCGAACGACGCATCCAGCCCCAGCATCCCCAGCACCGCCCAGGCGCCCGCACCCAGCGCGATCATCGCCACCGCGGTCACGCTCAGCCGGCGCAGCGCGTCCACCGGCAGCGCCCGCAGTCCGCCCGGCAGCCAGCGCCCCACCAGGAACATCGCGCCCAGCGCGCCCAGCCACGCCGTCAGCGCAAAGTTCAGCGGCAGGAACACGGTGTGCCACAGCGGCCGCGAGCGCAGCACCATCACCTCGGCGCCCGTGTAGACCAGGATGGACAGGGCCGACAGCGCCAGCGCCGCCGCCACCACCCGCAGCCATCCCATCCGCCCCCACCACCAGACCGCGCAGAACAGCAGCGCCAGCGATACGAAGACCGGCAGCAGCAAGGCGCCCAGCCACATCCACGACCACGGCGTGATGTGCGCATAGAAGTGCCAGAAACGCCCGGGCTGATGCAGGTCGGCCAGAAGCGACACCGGCGCGGCAATGGCGCTGACCAGCAGCACCGTCACCGCCGCCGGCAACAACCGGCGCGCGTCGGAATCCGCCCGGCCAAAGGACGCGAAGGCGGCGGTCAGCGCCGTGGTGGCGCTGATGCCGATCAGGAAGAAATACTGCACGGCCCAGGGCAGCCAGGCGGCGTCGTAGACCGGCGTGAGCAATTCGGAGATTTGCATGAGAGTCCTCGTCGATGGCTCAATGGCCGCCGGCCAGGCGCACGCCGGCCTGGCCGTCCACCTGATGCACGAACGCGTCGGGCAGGCCGATGTAATAGACGTGGGGCTCGGTCTTCATCTCGGGCTTGAGCACCTTGATATCGGCCTTGTGCTCGGCCAGCAGGCGCGAGATGGCGCTGTCGGGATCGTTCATGTCGCCGATCACGCGCGCCCCGCCCACGCAGCTTTCCACGCAGGCCGGCAGCAGCCCGGCTTCCAGGCGGTGCTCGCAGAACGTGCACTTGTCCGCCGTCTGCGTCTCGTGATTGATGAAGCGCGCGTCGTAGGGACAGGCCTGCACGCAGTAGCCGCAGCCCACGCAGCGCGCGTTGTCGACCAGCACGATGCCGTCTTCGCGCTGGAAGGTCGCCTGCACCGGACAGACCGGCACACAGGGCGGCTTGTCGCAGTGGTTGCACAGGCGCGGCAGCATGACCATCGAACACGGCCCGCCCGCATCGGGCGTGACCTCGTACTGCAGGACGGTGGTGCGGAACTGCCCGATGGGCGGCACGTTCTCCAGCGAACAGCTCACCGTACAGGACTGGCACCCGATGCATTTGCGCATGTCCACGACCATGCCGAAGCGCTTGCCGGCCATGCCGGGGCGGCGCGGCGGCTGGCCGTTCAAGCCGGGCGCGGCTTGCGCATGGATGGGAATGACGGTGGCGGCGGCGCCCAGGCCAAGCAGCCCTTTCAGGAAGCCACGCTTGCCCGGGAGAGGCGTTTCCGGGGGGCTCGTGGGGGTGTGCATCGTTAAACTCCGAAACATTTAGCTGTTACGGGAATTAACTTATCACTCGCAGTTATATAGAGCCTTGATATCTGTCAATTCGGGGACAGAGTGCGCCGGATCAGGGGGGACTGAACGCCTCGCGTCGGCGACGGCGGGACCGCCGGACCGCCGGACCGCCGGATCGCCGGACGCCGCCGTCAGGCTATCGGCAGGGTCAGCGCCGGCCGCCACGCCGCCAGTTTCTGCTCGAAGCTGGCCGCCGCATGCGCCGGACTCGTCGATGGCAATTCGATGCATTCCAGGTCCGCCCGCGCCAACGCCGGCAACACGTGACGCCGGAACATCGCCGCGGCCTTGCCGCCGTTCAGGCAGACGCGGACGATGGATGGATGGCGGGCGAGGAACGCCGGGAAATCGTTCGGCACCAGCGTCTCGCGCCGGATATCCGCGTCCAGGCTGCCCGGCCGTTCGCAGGCTTGCAGGACATCCCAGAGCGCCACGCCCCGGGCCTGCAGCGCCCGCAGGCGGGCGTCGTACTCCAGGCCCGCGTCAAAACCGAGGATGCGCGCCGCCAGGGGCCAGAATGCGTTGCGCGGATGCGCGTAATACTGCCCTTGCCGCAGCGACGCCACGCCGGGCATCGATCCCAGCACCAGCACGCGCGCGCCCTGCCCCACCACCGGCGCAAACCCCCAAACCTGTTCCTCGCGCCGCGCGGCGGCGCCATCCCTCTGCTTGTCCATGCCGGGGAGCATACCGCCGAAATCCCCGCCGCCCGCTGGGGCCGCCCCATCGTCCGACACATGGAACAGTGCTTATCGCAAGCGGGGTCTACCGGAATCGGCGTTCCGCCCTTATCTTCCTTTCTATGACGAACGGCGCCGATGGCGCCGCGCAACAGGAAACCTCATCATGAAGAAGATCCTCGGCCTGCACGCCAGTCCCCGTCCCCACTGGGTGGGCGACGGCTTTCCGGTGCGCTCCCTGTTCTCGTACAACGACAAGGGCCGCGACACCAGCCCGTTCCTGCTGCTGGACTACGCCGGCCCCGCCGAATTCGGCCCGGCCAGCCAGCCCCGCGGCGTCGGCCAGCATCCGCATCGCGGCTTTGAAACGGTCACTATCGTCTACAGCGGCGAAGTCGAGCACCGCGACTCCACCGGCAACGGCGGCGTCATCGGCCCCGGCGACGTGCAATGGATGACGGCGGCCTCCGGCATCCTGCACGAGGAATTCCACTCCCATGCCTTCACCCGCACGGGCGGAAAGCTGGAAATGGTGCAGCTCTGGGTCAACCTGCCCGCCAAGGACAAAACGGCGGCGCCGGGCTACCAGGGCATCCTCAGCACGGACATCCCCGTCGTGGCCCTGCCCGACGGCGCCGGCACGCTGCGCGTGATTGCAGGCGCCTACGCGGGCCAAACAGGCCCGGCGCGCACCTTCACGCCGATGGACGTGTGGGACGTAAAGCTGGCGGCTGGCAAGTCGGCCACCTTCCCCATCCCCGCGGGCCGCAACAGCATGCTCGTCATGCTGCGTGGAACGGTGCTGGTGAACGGCGAATCGGTCGCGCGCGACGCGCAACTGGCGCTGTTCTCGCGCGACGGGGAAGACATCACCGTCGAGGCCAACAACGACGCGGTGTTTTTGGTCCTGAGCGGAGAGCCGATCGATGAGCCGGTGGTGGGGTATGGGCCCTTCGTGATGAACTCGCAGGCGGAAATTGTTGAGGCGATCCAGGATTTCGATGCCGGGCGGTATGGGCAGATGCATTGAAAAGGAAACATCATGCAGCACGTCGGTTTAATCCTTGAAGATGGCTTCCAGCTGATGGGGCTGGCGGCCCTCTCCGCCTTTGAACTGGCCAACGCGGAGCTGGGCGGCACGGGCTATCGGCTGACGGTCCTGTCCGAGAAAGGCGGCACGATCAGGTCATCGATGAATGCCGGTATCGAAACCTCGCCGCTGGACTTCATCCCCGACACGCTGATGGTGGCCGGGCAATTGGTGCCCCAGGATATTTCGCCGGGGCTGCGTGAATACATCGCCCTTGCCGGCCACCAGGCGCGCCGGGTGGCCGGGGTATGCACGGGCGCCTTCGTGCTGGCGCAGGCAGGGCTGCTCGATGGCCGCACCGCCACCACGCATTGGGCGCATGCACGCACGCTTCAGGCGCGCTTTCCGAAGGTGCGGGTCGAAGAGGACCGCATCTTCGTGCGTGACGGCAACATCTGGACGTCGGCGGGCATGTCATCGGCCATCGATCTGACGCTCGCGCTGATCGAAGAAGACCATGGGTCCACGCTGTCCCGGGCGCTGGCGCGGAAACTTGTCGTCTACCATCGCCGCCACGGGGGCCAATCGCAGTTCTCGGCGATGCTGGCGCTGGAGCCGCGTTCGGACCGGGTCAAGCGCGCACTGGCCTATGCCCGCGAAAACCTGCGCAATCCCTTGTCCGTGGAAGAGCTTGCCGAAGCCGCCAGCCTGTCGCCCCGTCAGTTCAGCCGGGTATTCCGCGAAGAGACCGGGCGATCGCCCGCCAAAGCCGTGGAAATGCTGCGGCTGGAGGCCGCGCGCGTAATGCTGGAAGACGGCCGCCATCCCCTGGAAATCGTGGCGCGCGACACGGGCTTTGCCGATCGTGACCGGATGCGGCGCGCCTTCCTGCGCAACCTGGGCCAACCGCCGGCCAGCGTGAAGCGGGGCCTGATGTCGATGCAAGAGACCAACGCCTGATCGAGGGGCCTGTCATGCCGTGCTGACTGCCCATGTCCGTTTTTGCCGGATCTATGACATTTAAGACTTGGCCAGATCCGCGCATAGTACGTCCATCGAAGGCGCCACCCCGGCGCAAGACAAGGACAAATCATGCAAATGACGGGCAACACGATCTTCATCACCGGCGGCACCTCGGGCATTGGCCGCGCGCTGGCCGAGCAATTCCATGCCCTGGGCAACAAGGTCATCATCGCCGGGCGCCGGCAGGCGCTGCTGGATGAAGTGGCTGCCGCGCATCCAGGAATCGAGGGCGTGGCGCTGGACATCTCCGATGCCGCCGACATCGACCGCGTCGCCGCGCAATTGATCCGCGACTATCCGACGTTGAACGTCCTGATCAACAATGCAGGCGTCATGCCGTTCGACGATCCGTCCGGCCGCATCGATGACGCCGTCTCGCGCCAGATCCTTGATACGAACCTGCTTGGCCCGATCCGGCTGACGTCGGCGCTGATCGAGCACCTGAAGGCGCAACCGCGAGCGACCATCATCCACAACACCTCGATGCTGGCCTACGTGCCGATCGCAACCAACGCGGTCTATTCCGCCTCGAAGGCGGCGCTGCACTCCTACGCCTTGTCGCAGCGGTTCATGCTCAAGGGCACCCGCGTGACGGTCCAGGAAATCGCGCCGCCGTGGGTCGACACCGATCTCATCAAAAAGAGCGGAGATCCCCGCGCCATGCCGCTGGACGCCTTCATCGCCGAAACCATGAAGGGGCTGGCAACCGACGCGCCGGAAGTGTTCGTCGAGGCGATTCGCGCCCTGCGCGATAACCCCGGCAGCGGCGAACATGCGCTGGTCGATGGCTTCAACGCTGAGATCGCGGCCAATCCCATCCCCGTATAAGGCAAGCGGATCGACGCGTCCGCGTTCGCGCGGACTGCATTTTCAGGACAGTTGCGTCGTGATCGCAACGCCTGCGCTGGACTCGCGCGCATCGCGCACCCGTCTTCCCGCAGGCCCACTTTGAATGGAACCAAGACAATGACTTCCCGTATCGACACACCCGCCGCCACCAGCGCTTCGGGCGAAACCGCCGACGTTTTTGCCGGTATCCGCAAAGCGGTGGGCATGGTCCCCAATGCCTATGCGGCCATTGGCGCCTTGAATACGCCGGCGCTCAAGGCCATGCTTTCCGCCGACGCGGTGCTCGCGCGTGGCGTGCTTTCCGCGCAGGACCGCGAAACGGTCAAACTGGTGGTGAGCGCGATCGCCGGCTGCGACTACTGCGTGGCGGCACACAGCCTGGCGGGAAAGGCGTCCGGCCTGCCCGTGGACACGGTCCGCGCCATCAGGGCGCTGGAACCGACGGGCGACGCAAGGCGCGATGCGCTGATCGCGTTTGTACGACGCCTTCAGGAAGGCCAGGGCACGCTCGAAGCCGAGTCGCTCGCGGCGTTGCGCGCAGCGGGCTTTCCGGACGAAGCGGTGGTGGATATTGCACTGGCCATCGCCGTGATCACGTTCACGAATGTCTTTAACCGCGTGAACGACACCACGGTGGATTTTCCGGACCTGAAGTGACGCGACAGGCCGAGCGCAGGCACAAGGCCGGGGACATCCGGGCTGGCGGTCCGCGGCGGCCGTCCGTGCCCGGCGACGCGTTTGACCTAGAATGCCGGCATCGCTTTCATGCGGCGCCGCCGCCAAAGACGTTGTGCCTGCTCCTACGAAGACCGTTCCGCCGGGCCGCCGCCACTCCTGGGTTTGCGCGAGCGTCGCGCTGGCGCTGACGCTATCGATGACGCCTGCCGCCCAGGCGCAGCGGGCGGCCCCCGCCTCAGCCTCTGTCCAGGCCATTCAACCGCCAGGCGGCGCCTTTGAACTGGAAGGCCAGCCGAATTCGAACCTTTACCGAATCAAGTACCGCGGCAAGCCGTACCGGCCGCTGAACGCATACGAGTTCATCCACGTCAGGGCGCTGGGCCCGACCCAGGGCGGCCAGCCGATGCTGCTGGCGGTGTCGAACGATTTCATGGGCGTGGGCACGATCCTGATCGCGGTGCAGAACGACACGCCCCTTGCGCGCGTCCTGAGTCCCACCGTCGACGTGCGCGACCCGGACATGGGCCTGGCGCAGCCCGGGCGTCAGGACCTGCTGCTGTTCACCGCGGGTTCGCGGGCCTTGGTGACGTCGACCGGGCAGGTGCTGTGGTTCGAGCACCTGCTGCCCAAGGAATACCAGCGCTCCAGCCCGCTGCTGGTGTCGGTGTCGCCGGACAATCGCCATGGCGCCCTGCTGCTCGACAACGAGATCCGGCTCAGCGTGGCGGGCGAAGGCCCCTACGCCAGCGTCCCGTTCACCAGGGCGATGCAGCGCGAGGCCTTCAAGCCGGCGTGGGATCAGAGCCGTGCGCGTGCGCGCGCGGCGCTGGACGAAGGCAAGCACATTGACCAGCGCCGCCTCCACGACAACCTGAAGGCGGAATGGATCAACCGGAATTTCCGATGGCAACAAGGCAAGGACGGCTGGCAATTCATCGGCCAGGGCCTGAAGCCCGCCGCGCTTCCCGTGCAATCGAAGAAGGCGCAATGAGATGAGGCCGATTCCCGCGTTTCATTGCTGGCGCTGGCTGGCGCTCGGGTGCGCCGCGGCGCTTGCCGGCTGCGCAACCAACGCCGACATATATGAACGGCACGTTCGCGCCGAAGACGCCAACCCGGCGGACGTGGTGCTGACGCTGGACGTGGCGTTTGCTCAGGCGCCCGACTACGATCCTCAGACGATCGAGTACGGATCGAAGGTAAAGGTGGTGGAATACGCGGGCTATCCCAGCATCGACGTTCCGTTCTACCAGAAGGGCATGGGCCTGGACCTGGGCGTGCTGGGCGATCCGCGGACGTTGCTGGCCCTGCCGTATCCGTCGCCCACGACGCGGACCACGTCCGCGCAACTCAAGATCTTCGGCAAACGCCTGGACGCCACGCACTACCGGTTCGTCGTCTTGCCACGGCCGGGGTGGACCAGCACGAACAGCTTCCAGGTGGAGTTCGCCATCAACGGCCGGCGCGAGGGCATGACGTTCGCCTACAGCACGAAGACAGTGTGCGAAAGCCGCTTCGACGTGACCACGCCGACGTACGGGTTCGGGATGTCGGTCGCGGCGGGCTTCCCGGGCGGCAAGCCCGGCTGCTTGAAGGCCTGCGACGCGCGGCCCGGCTACCCGGGGCATTGCGCCTTCTTTTCCGGCGTCGAATAAACCTGAATCGACCCACGCGTCGCGGGCCTTAGTCCGATATGCAGCGTTCCGGCCCGGCCGGATCGGCACGGTGCCGTTAACGCGGACAGGAGGTCAACCCTCCTCTTTCGTCGTGGCGATCCCCAATTCAGAGGCATACCCCGCCAGTTGCTCGCCAACGTGCTGTCTCAAGGCATCGATGAAGAGCTTGATTTTTGCATCGACGAATTGTCGCGACGGATACAGCGCATACACGTTGCGCTGGTTCGTGTAATACCCCGGCAAGACGCGCACCAGCGTGCCTCGGCGCAGATCCTCAATGGCGGAGAATCCCGCAAGCAGCCCGATACCGGCGCCATCGCGCAGCGCCGTCGCCATGGCGTCCATATCGTTCACGCCAAGATGCCCGCCCGATGGACGGTGGATAAACGCGCCGCCGTCGCCTTCCAGATGCCACTCGTCCGGCGCGTAGTCGACCGTGGTCAGCAAAATGCAATCGTGCCGGGCAAGGTCCTCGGGGGTGCGGACGGGGGGATGCCGCTCCAGGTACTCAGGCGACGCCGCCAGGATGCAGTGGCTGACGCCGATCTTCTGGCTGACGTAGGTGGAATCCGGCAAGGTGCGTGCGATCACGATGCCGACATCGAGCTGTTCTTCAAGCAGATTCGGCATGCGCTGCGACAGCAGCAGGTCCACCGAGACGTCGGGGTAGGTCTTTCTATACGCCAAGGCTGCGCGGGCGACCAGCGTGCGCCCCAGACCGGGTACGGCATGAACGCGCAATACCCCCCGGGGCGAGACCGTTGCGTGGCTCGCTTCGGCCTCCGCTTGCTCGACGTCGCCCAGGATCGCGATGCAGCGGTCATAGAAACGATGTCCCACATCGGTCACGACCAAACGGCGGGTGGAGCGCTGGATCAGCCGGGCATTCAGACCCTCTTCCAGCACCGTGACAGCACGCGAAATATTGCCGACCGTGGTGGAAAGATGGTTGGCCACGGCAGTGAAACTGCCCATTTCCACCACTTTCGCAAAAACCGCCATGTTGTAAAGCTTGTCCATCGTGGGTCCGTCGTGGGTCCGTCGTGGGTCCAGTGTGTTTGCTGCGACTTTTCCTCTGGCAGGGAAAGTCATTCTTCCGTACGGAACTAAATCCGCGCGCCCCTCGCGCCTAGACTTCGTTCCATGGTCAGGCCCCTGATCCCGCGCTTGGTGAACGCAAGCGTGCTTCGTCCCGATGGCTATCTCCCCTTCCCTGCGGGTTGAGCCCATCTGGCGGAAATGGAGCCGGCTGGTATCGAACAATCTTATCGGAGTTTGCAACCATGAACGGCAATTATGATCCGCTTTACCTCTTCATCAACGGCGAATGGATAGGGGCGAGCGAACGCGACACGGCCAGCGTGGTCAATCCTGCCACGCGCAAGGAGCTGGGCCGGGTCCCCCTTGCGACGACGGCGGACATGGACCGCGCGCTGTCCGCGACGCAGCCGGCCTTCGATGTCTGGCGCAAGACGTTTCCCAACGAGCGTGCTCGCGTGCTCAATCGCGCCGCGGCATTGATGCGCGAACGCGCCGAGCACATTGCCACGCAGATGACGCTGGAAGAAGGAAAGCCCCTGGCCGAAAGCCGCGATGAAGTGCTGCGCGCCGCCGAGTACTTCGAATGGTTTGCCGAAGAAGCCAAGCGGATTGACGGCCGTGTCGTGCCCGCCAACCGCCCGGGGGTGCAGCAACTGGTCAAGCGGCAGGCGATCGGCCCGGTGGCCGCGTTCACCCCCTGGAATTTCCCTGCGATCACGCCGGCGCGCAAACTTGCCGCCGCGCTGGCCGCCGGTTGCAGTGTCATCATCAAGCCCGGTGAGGAAAGCCCGGGCACCGCGCTGGCCCTGGCCCGCGCGCTGGACGATGCAGGTTTGCCCAAAGGGGTGCTGCAAGTGATCTTTGGCGTCCCCGACGACGTGTCGCGGCACCTGATCGCATCGCCGGTGATCCGCAAGGTGACTTTCACGGGGTCCGTGCCCATCGGCCGGCTGCTGTCGGCGCGCGCCGCCGAAGGCGTAAAGCCCATCACGCTGGAACTGGGCGGGCATGGGCCGGTCCTGGTGTTTGACGATGCCGACGTCCAGCGCGCCGCGGTGGAGGGCGCTGCCAACCGCTTTCGCGGCACCGGCCAGGTCTGCATCTCGTCCACGCGCTTTCTGATCCAGCGCGGGGTCTATGACGAGTTCCGCGAACACTTCGTCAAGGCCGCCCGCGCGCTAAAGGTCGGAAACGGCCTTGATCCGGATACCCAGGTCGGCCCGTTGGCCAACCCGCGCCAGCTGGAAAAGATGCAGGCGTTGATTGCCGACGCGCTGGCCTGCGGCGGCAAGGTGTTGACGGGGGGCAAGCCCATCGAGGGCGAAGGCTATTTCTTCGAGCCGACGGTGCTGGCGGATGTGCCGATGCACGCCCGAATCATGCACGAAGAGCCGTTCGGGCCGATCGCGGTGCTGATGCCCTTCGATGAGCTGGCGGATGGCTTGCAGGAGGCCAATCGGTTGCCCTATGGCTTGTCGGCCTATGCGTTCACAACCAATGCCCGCACGGCGATCGACGTGGCCGACGGCCTGGAAGCCGGAATGATCGGCATCAACCAATACCGAATCGTCGCCACGGAGTTGCCCTTCGGCGGGATGAAGGAAAGCGGTCACGGTTCGGAGGGCGGCGTGGAAGGCATCGAGTACTACCTCACGCACAAATTCATCAGCCAGGCTTGAACCAGGAGCACATCATGTCGAATATCGATTTCAGCCGTCCCCGCGAAGCGGCGCGCGCCTTCACCCCGGCCCTGTCGGCCTTTGTCGACAACACGCTGTACCCCGATTTCTGGAACGATCCGGCGTTGGCGCCCCGAGACCGCAGCCTGATCACGGTGGCCGCCCTGATTGCTGCGGGGCATACCGACGAATTGCCCGCGCATCTGCGCCGAGCCGTTGAAAATGGGCTGACGCAGGCCGAACTGTCGGCCGTCATCACGCACCTGGCGTTCTACGTCGGATTTCCCGCCGCAATTACGGCCTCGGCGATTGCGCAAGCCACCTTGGCCGAGTCACATCACAACGACCTGAAGGATAAGAAATGAAAGCGATCGTTTTTGAACAGTTTGGCGAAGCCGATGTGCTCCAGGTGGCCGACGTGCCCCGGCCCGACATGCGGCCCGACGATCTGATCGTCCGTGTCCATGCCGCCGGCGTGAACCGCGCCGACCTCACCCACCGCCGCGGCGGCTACGGCCGCCCGAACTTCGGCGACTCGACCATCATGGGCCTGGAGATCGCGGGCGAAGTGCTGCAAGCCGGCAGCGCCGTGCGTGGCTTCAAGGCCGGCGACCGCGTGATGGGCGTGGTGGGCGGCGGCGCGTACGCGGAAATCGCCAGATTGGACTGGCGCATGGCCTTGCCCATTCCCGAGGAACTGGACTACGTCCACGCCGCCGCGATCCCGGAAGTGTTCGTCACCGCACACGAAGCCATGCTGCATCTCGGCCGCCTGAAAGCGGGTGATTCCGTGCTGATCCACGCGGCGGCCGGCGGCGTGGGGTCGGCGGCGGTCCAGCTTGCCCGGGCAACGGGCGCCACCGTGTACGCCACGGCCGAGGCCGGCAAACTGGAGCAGGTCCTGCGGCTGGGCGCCGACCACGCAATCGACTACCGCACCCAGGACTTTTCGCAGGTCGTGGCCGAGCGGACCTCGAACCGTGGCGTGGACGTGGTGATCGACTTTATCGGCGCGCCCAACTTTACGCGCAACATCGCCTCGCTGGCCAACGGCGGGCGGCTGGTCCAGGTGGGTATCCTGGGCGGCGGCGGCCAGGTCAGTATTGCGTTGGAGGACATCCTGTACCGCCATCTGCAGATATTTGGCACGGTCATGAAGTCGCGTCCGCAGGCGGAAAAGCATGCGATGGTCCAGCGTTTTCGCGCGCACTGGCTGGACCGCTTCTCCAGCGGCACTGGCCTGGTGCCTGTCGTGGACAGCACCTATCCGCTGGAACGCGCCTCGGACGCCCATCGCCGGATGGAATCGGCCCAGAACGTGGGAAAAATCATTCTGACGATGACCGCTTGACCTGGCGGCCTGGCCTCACGTCCGCATGCCGATCACGGCATGCGGACGCGCGCCACGCATCACCCCTTCGGGGCGGGCAATGCCTTGAGCAGCGCTTCGTTGAACCGCGTCGAATCCTGCACCTGCGGGGAATGGCCGAGGTCGGGCCAGACGACGAGGGTGGCATTGGGGATGGCTTTGGCGGCCTTGGGCGCCAGCGCGGCGTAGTTGCCCAGGCGCTTGGCCACTTCGGGTGGGGCGGCGTCCTTGCCGGGAGCCGTGTTGTCCTTTTCGCCGATGAGCAGCGTGGTGGGCACGGCGATCTGGCCGAATTCATGGACGACTGGCTGGGTATACAACATGTCGTAAGTGAGGGCCTGGTTCCAGGCGACGCGCTCGCGCCCTTCGCCCTGCAGCATGCCAGCGGCCATGAGGACCCACTTGTCGTAGTCGTCGCGCCATTGGCCGGCGTAGTAAGTGCCGAGCTGGTACTTCTTCATGCCGTCGAAGTTGGCTTTGAGCTCGCGCTGGTACCAGTCGTCGATGCTGCGATACGGCACCCCTTCCTGTTTCCAGTCTTCGAGCCCGATGGGGTTGACGAGCACCAGGGCTTCGGTTTGCGGGCCGTACATGAGCGCATAGCGCGCAGCCAGCATGCCGCCCATGGAGTGGCCGACGATGCTCGCGCGATCGATTTTCAAATGGTCGAGCAGCGCGTGCGTGTTGGCGGCCAGTTGGTGAAACGAAAACTGATAGGCCTGCGGCTTGTCGGATTTGCAAAAGCCGATCTGGTCGGGCACCACGACGCGATAGCCGGCCTGGCTCAGTGCGGCGATGCTGGTCTCCCAGGTGGCGCCGCAGAAGTTCTTGCCATGCATGAGCACAACGGTCTTGCCATTGGGCTTGGCGGCGGCCACGTCCATGTAGGCCATCGAGAGCTTCTGGCCCTGCGTGTCCAGCGAGAGGCGCTTGACCTCGTGCGGATACGCGAAACGCTCCAGATTGGGGCCGTAGTCAGGCACCTTGGGCGCGTCCGCCGCGATGGCGCTGCCCGCAAGCGCGACACCGGCGCAGAACGCAGCCAGCCGAAGAGGTTGTGATCGTGTCATGCGTGTGACTCCTGTTATGGCGCCGGCCCGCTGCCAGCGCTGTACAAGAGGGACAGCAAGAACGGGACCTGGGTTCCTTAGGGGTGTGCGCCGGCCAGTTCGATGTCGGCCACTGGCAGGCCGTTAGGCGCGGTTGCCAGCTCCACCCGGTTGCGCCCCGCGGCCTTTCCTGTATAGAGCGCGGAATCGGCCTGTCGAAGCGCCTCGTCCAGGCCCTGCGCGCCGTGAAAGCGGGATGACACACCGATCGTGACCGTGCAGCGCAGCGGTTCATCAACGCCCGCGACGTTAATCGGCTGGCTTTCGACGCTGGCACGCAATCGCTCCGCCAGTTGCATCACTTCTGCGACATCCGCTTCCAGGATGATGGCGACAAATTCCTCTCCCCCAAACCGGCCTGTCAGGTCGCTGCGACGCACGGTGGCGCGCAGCAGATTGGCGACGTGGCGGATCACCTCGTCGCCCGCCTGGTGACCATGACTGTCATTGATCCGCTTGAAATGGTCGACGTCCAATTCCAGCAGATAGGCGGGTGCGGCATTGCGGCCGTTGAAGTATTGGGTCAAGGCCTCGGAGAGTCCTCTGCGATTGAACAGGTCCGTCAGGGGATCGCGCGCCGCCATATTGCGCAGGCTGTCGGTCAGCCGGCGCAGGACGAGCCAGACAATGGAGGGCGGCACGATGGTCGCAAGGGTCGACATGTAGATGTAGAAAATCATCTGGAAGCGGCTGTCCATGTGCAGCGCGTCCAGGCCGCCGTCCACGATCTTCAGGAATTTCAATGCGTTCAGAACACAGATTCCGCCGATCAGCAACGCGAAAAAGATCATCTCGCCGAACAAGTCTTTGGCGAACGTGCGCCCGCCGTAGAGCACGGTGACGGTCATCGCAAAGAAAAGCAGCGTCGCCGACGCCGCAAGCATGGCGTAGCGCGCCTCCGACCCGCTCTGCGCTTGCACCCACCACTGGGCAACGCCATAAGCCACGCAGAACACAATCAAAGGCCGCCATAACCGAACCTGATGCCCGAAGAACCGCATGGCGCCAAGCACGTACGCAATGGGGGCCGCCAGCGTCAGGCAGTGATTGACGACGCTCATCGCACTCCAGGCGGGGCCGCCTTCAACCAGCTGCAGAATATAGGCCGCCGCCAGCAGCAGATTGCCCACGGCAAAGACATCCATCCCCATCCTGTTGCCAGGCAGGCGACGGCTGATAAGCAAAAACATGCCGGAAAAGCACAACAGGTGTGCGCACAGCATGCCGACTAGCGTGGAGGCAACCATGAGATGAACGTCGAGAGGGAAGCAGATTTCCAGTACCGGCACGATCAGGCCGTGCCAAGCGAAGCATTAACCGAGGAAATGTCAGCCAGGTCAAGGGGAGCTTTTGAATTGGCTGGGGTGGACATGGGCAACCACACCAGCAACACCAGGCAGTGCAAAAATCGTTGCTTAGATTCCCCCGCCACATCGGACGTTCACGATTTCATAGACCTTCAAACTGCGGGGGCCCAGTTAGCCTGGCAGATGGCGCCTAAAGGTTCAGCGCTGTCCGAGAAGAGCATCGCTGCGTCATTCCGGCGTACGCTGAGAAGTGGCGTACGCCCGTCACGCCCGCAGCCGCATTCACGCCATGAGGATCAAAATCATGCCCACCACCCTGCGCGCCCTGCGCTCCGACATTACAAAACTCCAAGTCGACGCCATCGTCAACGCCGCCAACTCCTCGCTGCTAGGCGGCGGTGGCGTCGATGGCGCCATCCATCGCGCCGCGGGGCCGGATCTGGTGCATGAGTGCCGGCTGCTGGGGGGCTGCAAGACGGGCGATGCGAAGGTGACCGGCGCCTATCGGCTGTCGGCTCGCTACATCATTCATACCGTGGGGCCGGTCTGGAGAGGCGGCGACAGCGGGGAGCCGGCGTTGCTGGCAAGCTGCTATCGCCGGTGCATCGATCTGGCGCAAGACAGGGCGGTCGCCTCGATCGCCTTTCCCAGCATCAGCACGGGCATATATGGCTATCCCATCGATCTGGCGGCGCAGGTGGCGTTCACCACCATCCGCGAAAGCCTGTCGCGGGATTCGCCTGTGCAGGAGGTCATCTTTTGCTGTTTCTCGACCGAAGACCTGCTGCACTATGAGCGCCTGTTGAACGCCCCGCTTGCCTGACGCGTCCCTAGTCCAGGCGCCGCCACACGCTCGCCAGCCAGGGCTGCTGTTCGCGCGGCAGGCCGTCGGGCCGGTAGTAATGCTCAAGCTCCTCGAATCCGGCCGCTTCCATCAAGGCGCGCCAGACGTCCAGGTCGTGATAGGCCCCATAGCGCCCGCGATTCCATCCTTCCTGATTGCCGCCCCGGGGGTTGGAGCTGAACAGCACGCCGCGCGGCCGCAACGCCGCCCGCAGTTCGCGCAGCACGCGGGGAAGCTCCTGCCCGGGCACATGAAATAGCACGGCGTTGGCGAAGATCCCGTCGAACCGGGCCGCCGGAAGCTGGAGTTGCAGAAAGTCCTGCTCCCAGACCTCGCATCCGCTTGCCGCGCGCGCCATCTGCACGAACCGCGGTGTGCCGTCCACGCCCACGGGCCGATGCCCCATGGCCAGGAAGGTTTTCAGGTCGCGCCCCGGACCGCAGCCCAGGTCCAGGATGTCGTAGGGCGGCTGCCCTTCGATGTGCCGCAGCAAGGCCGCGATGTTCTGGCTGACATCGTGGTCCCGCGTGCCGGCTTCGAACGACTCGGCGTTCTCTTCGTAGTGGGCCAGCGTCAGGGAGGTAATCTTGGCGAGGTCTTCGGGGTCCAGGTGCATGGGGCGATTGTGCATGAAATGGCGTGGGCCGGCGAGGCGGCGGGCGTCGTTCAGGGGAACCGCGACTGCCGGAAAGACGGCCGTCCCAGCTCAGGGAAACGGCCGCGCCTTGATGAAATCGATCAGGGCCTTGAGCGGCGAAGGCACCAGGCGGCGCCCGGAGTAGTAAAGAAACGGCCCCGAAAACCGCGGCCACCACGGCTGCAGCACCGGCTCCAGCGCCCCGCTTTCGAAGTGCGGACGCAGCCAGTCCTCGAACAGATACATGACGCCCACGCCGGCAATGGCCGCATCCACGGCGAGGTCCACCGCGCCGCCGATCTGCACGACCAGCGGCCCCGTGGCGTCGATGCGCACCGATTCCCCGTCCCGCTCGAATTCCCAGGCCGGCATGGCCCCGCTGGGAAAGCGGCCGCGCAGGCAGGCGTGCTGCATCAGGTCGCCGGGATGCGCGGGACGCCCTCGCCGGTCCAGGTACGCAGGCGAGGCGCCGGCCGCAAAGCGCTGGACGCGCGGACCGATGGGCACCGCGATCATGTCCTGTTCCAGCCGGTCGTCGTAGCGGATGCCAGCGTCGCAGCCGGCCGCAAGCACGTCGACAAAGCTCTCTTCCGCCACGACCTCCAGGCGGATGTCGGGATAGGCCGCCAGGAAGTCGGGAACGAGGGACGGCAGCACCAGCCGCGACGCGCTCAGCGGCACGTTGAGCCTGAGCGTGCCCGCCGGCTTGTCGCGAAAGCCGTTGACGGCGTCCAGCGCCGCCTCCACTTCCGTCAGCGCAGGCGCCAGCCGGCTCAACAGTTCCTGCCCCGCTTGCGTCAGCGCCACGGAGCGCGTCGTCCGGTTGAACAGGCGCACGCCAAGCTGCGCCTCCAGCCGGCGCACCGTGTCGCTGAGCCGCGAGGCGCTGGTGCCCGTGGTCCGCGCCGCCCCGCGGAAACCCTGGGCGCGCGCCACCGCGACGAAGGCATGGAGGTCATCGAGATCGGTCGACATTGTTCAGAATTCCGTACAAGCCGTCCGGATTGTATTGGCTTATCAGCGTATGCCGGAAGCTCTATCGTGTGTCCGTACCCACATTTCACCGGAACAGGAACCCCACATGTCCCATCTCCAAGACAGCGGCACTTACCCCCTGGGCTCGCGCCAGGTCCATCGGCTCGGCTACGGCGCGATGCAGCTCGCCGGTCCCGGCGTCTTCGGACCGCCCAAGGATCGCGATGCGGCGATCGCCGTGCTGCGCGAGGCCGTGGCCGCCGGGGTCAACCATATCGACACCAGCGACTTCTATGGCCCGCACATCACCAATCAGCTCATCAAGGAGGCGCTCGCCCCCTACCCCGACGACCTGGTGATCGTGACCAAGGTGGGCGCGGTGCGCGGGGACGATGCCTCCTGGAATCCCGCCTTCTCGCCCGAGCAACTGACCCGCGCCGTCCACGACAACCTGCGCAACCTGGGCCGCGACGTGCTGGACGTGGTCAACCTGCGCGCCATGTTTGACGTGCACGGGCCGGCTGAAGGTTCCATCGAGGAGCCGCTCTCCGTGCTGGCCGGCCTGCAGCAGCAAGGGCTCATCCGCCACATCGGCCTGAGCAACGTCACGCCGACCCAGGTGGCCCAAGGCCGCCGGATCTGCGAAATCGTCTGCGTGCAGAACCAGTACAACGTGGCCCACCGGGGCGACGATGCCCTGATCGACGACCTGGCCCGCGAGGGAATCGCCTACGTGCCGTTCTTTCCGCTGGGCGGCTTCAGCCCATTGCAGTCGTCCATTCTCAACGATGCGGCAGCGCGGATCGGCGCGACGCCCATGCAGACGGCGCTGGCGTGGCTGTTGCGGCGGTCGCCGAATATCTTGCTGATACCGGGCACGTCATCGACCCGCCATCTGCGGGAGAACATGGCGGCGGGGTCGTTGCGGTTGCCGGAGGATGTGGCGAGGGCGCTGGACGGGATCGGCGCGAGCGAGCCGGCTTAAATCGGGCCACGCGCAAAGCAACCGCCTCCCGTAGTTTTCTGGAAATCCAATTCTGCGGGCGCGGAGTGCCGTTGGCTGGCGCCGGGTCAATAGACAGTCGTTGCCTCAGTGCGCGAGCATCAGACCAAGGCGGACGCCAATCCAAACTCAATGGACTTGGTAGGTTAGCGGATCGAGAAAGCTCGTCAGACCAGAATCCATGCCTCCTCATCGTCGCAAATTCTACGTAGCAGCCCGGCGACTTCCATACCTTTCAGAAGCCTTGTGCATTCCACATACACGTCGGATTCGCTATCAACCTCAGGCTTCTTAGAAATCAAATATTCGGAAATTCTGTGGGCGTCCACCACTCCTCTCAAAGCAATGTGATTATGGACATCAATAACAAGCCCTCGCTCGCTCTCAAATCTTATCCCCACACCGTGGCGTCTATATATCCAATTTGCCTCCGCCGCACCAAGGACACCGTTCCGAGGACAGTCCGTCAAAAATTTCCAATCAGTTATTTTTGAGTTTTTCTTGAAAAACTCGCATTGCAATGTTGACTGGCACGAAACATACTCTTTGACCAGTTCAACGAATTCCTGGCAGATCATCATCGACATCGGTTTACCCTCTCGGCTCTCGCCATTTCGGCCTCATACTTCAATTGTTCCGCTTCCTCAGGAGACACCACAGTGATGTGTACCGGAGTCGTTGATACGCCCGCCTTGATTGCGGCTTCCGCTCTGTGATGTCCATCGATGATTACCAGCGCACCGTCTCCCAAATCCGCGACCTCGATAGGAGGAAACGAACCGAATCCGCCTTGAGCACGCATCGCCGACGCATATCGCTTAACCTTATTTCCCGTCATTTCGCTCGGTCCTTGGCGTGACTGCAATTGCCTCGGATTTACCAGTGTCGAACATCGGCTGCTTAGCCCGAACGGATCAACCCAGCCCACCGGGTTATCCGCATATTGGTAAACATTCAACCCACCCGCAAACCCGATCGGATCCTTCGATATGAACCGCCCGATCTGCGGATCATAGTAGCGATGGCGGTTGTAGTGCAGGTCCGTTTCCGGGTCCAGATACTGCCCTTGGAATCGGATCGGATTACGTATCCCTGCCGCGCGGGCGGCATCTGTGATGGCTTCTTTTGCGGCGCCCCACGCGTGGTAGTGCGCGCTCCACGCAATCTCGCCTTGCGCGTCCGTCAGTTCCTGCGGCGTGCCCAGGTGATCGCAGTGATACCAGGCCATGGCGTCCACCGGGTCCGGGTCGGGCGAGGTTGTCCATAGCGGGTCGCGGTCGATGTCGTAGGCACCCGCGTAAACAGGTTGCTGATGCAGCAATACGGGTTTGCGGCTGATCGCCTGGGCCAGCGGGACGAAGCTGCCGGGTTCGTAGAGGTAGTGCGTGGTCCGGTCGTCGTAGCCTTCCCATGCCAGGGTGTCGCCATCCCAGCCGTAGAGTGTCGTGCAGCAACCCGACGTGCGATTCGCGCGGGCTTGCTCTTCTTTGCGCTGCGCGGGCGTCATGCCGGGCCGTTCGCGCCAGTGCGCTTCGGATTGCTTGAGCAAGCGGCGGCCCAGTGCGTCGTACTGGTAGCTCACTTGCAGGCTGTTGTTGCTGTAGCCCGCCAGGCGGTTGAAGAGATCCCATTCGAAGCGCGAGCGCTGGCCGTTGTGCAGCTTCTCGACGAGGTTGCCGCGCGCGTCGTAGGTGTAGTGGGTGCCGGCGTATTCGCGCAGCATGTTGTCCAGGCGCGCGGAACGCTGGCGGTAGGTGTAGACGGGGCCGGCCATGCCTAGGGTGCTGGCGTGCGCCGGGTCGCTGGACGGGTCGAGGAGATTGCTTGCCGGGTCGAAGGCGAAGGTTTCCTTGCCGAGGCTGCTGGTGGCTTCGAGTAGACGTCCCACCGGGTCGTAACGGTACGCGAGGGGGCCTCGGCGGCTGTCCTGGATTGCTTCCAACTGGCCCGCCGCATCGTAGCGGTAGCCGCGGTGGATTAGGCGTTGCGCGCCCCGCGCGATGTTCTGCGCATTGAGGCGCCCCATCGCGTCCCACGATTGCGTCTGCGCCAGGCCATTGCCTTGCGTGCGGCTGGTCTCGCGATGCAGGTCGTCACGTTCGATGCTGACGAGCTCATGGTCGTCGAACATCAGGCCGTGGACGTGGCCAGAACCATAGGTCAGCACGTTGACGCGATGACCATCGGGGCGGCGCGTGGCGATGCGTTGGTTCAGTTCGTCGTACTCGTGCTTCCAGACCGCCACGACTGGCTGCGCCAGGGCCAGATAGTGCTGATGTTCGCGGGTCAGGTTGCCGGCGGCGTCGTGGAACCATTGGAGCCGGCAGGCGGCGTTCTCGGCGAGGATCAGGCGGCCGTTGCCGTCGTAGGCGTACCGCTCTGTCTGCGCCTCGACGCGAACCCGCGCTGAGCGTGAGGACGCGGGTGCTGACGTTTGCGTGGCCGTTTGCGCCGACGTACGCGCCGCCGCTTGTGCTGCGGTCTGCCCCGCCACTTGCGCTGACGGCGCATACGGCCGCGCCAAACGCTGGGTCACGCGCCCCAGCGCGTCGAACGTGAACTCGATGACCCGGTCGCCATCCTGCGCCGACAGCAACGTGCCGCTGTCCGGGTCGTAGCGATATCGGGTGGCCACGTCATCGAAGCCTCGCTCCTCCAGCAGTCGCCCTACCGGGTCATAGACGAATCTCGCCTGCCGGTCGTTCTCATTGGCCAGCGCGGTGAGCCGGCCCAGCTTGTCCCATTCGTATTGGAGCGTCCGGCCCGCCGCGTCCAGGCGCTGGGCAAGTAAACCGGCGCCGTTGTACGTCCATTGCGTGCGCCGCCCCAACGCGTCGATGTGGGCCAGCAACCGCCCCTCGGCGTCGCGTTCGAAGTGTTCGACCGTCTGGTCCGGGTGCGTGACG